>CALBJS010000232.1 GCA_937892995.1 uncultured Peptococcaceae bacterium
AAAGGCACAACAAAGTTTCCTCTGATTGGCTCCTTTACTGTATTGTATACCCTATGACAATTCTGCTTGAACAATCTTTTTAATCTGAGCACAGACTTTATCAACTTCTATTAATTCCATACTTTTAGTACGTCTGTTATATAATTCCACTTGGTCATTAGCAAGAGCTTTTTGTCCTACTGTGACCCTTAGAGGATATCCTACAAGATCAGCATCTTTGAATTTAACTCCGGGACGCTCATCCCTGTCGTCATATACAGTTTCCACTCCAAGATCCTTCAGTTCATTGTACAAGTGCTCCGCGGTTGCCGCCACTTCTTGATCTTTTAAGGAAATAGGCACTACAATACAATGATATGGTGCTATGGCCATAGGCCAAATAATACCGTTTTCATCATAATTTTGTTCAATCGCTGCAGCCATAGTCCGGCTAACACCGATTCCATAGCAACCCATATAGGTAACTTGCTCCTTACCTTTTTCATCTAGATAGGTTGCCTTAAGAGCTTCACTATACTTTTTGCCCAGATTGAAGACTTGGCCAACTTCTATTCCCCTAGCTTCTTTCAACTTTTCCTTACATTTCGGGCAAGGTTCCCCTGGCTTAACCATTCTCAAATCAAGGACAGTCGTTGGAACAAAATCTTCTCCACAAGCAATATTAACTAAATGATAATCTTTTTTATTAGCTCCACATACCGCATTTTTCATTTCAGCAACTTCCAAATCCGCAGCGATCAAAATTCCATCTTTTATTCCAACCGGGCCGACAAACCCAGGCTCACATTTTAAGAGAGAGTATACTTCTTCGGGGTCTGCCATCCTTAGTTTAATAAAAGGACCCAAGTTGTTGTTAACCTTGATCTCATTGATCTCCCTATCCCCTCTTACCAGAACAAGAAAGAATTTATCGTCACCTTTATAAACCATGGTTTTTATAAGGGAAGTCTTCTCTACACCTAAGAAATCAACCAGCTGATCAATAGTTTTTACCCCAGGGGTATGTACTTCACCGTCCTTCTCTAAAAAGGAATTATTTACCAAAGGGTTTCGCGGTAAGCATTCGGCTTTTTCTACATTAGCAGCGTAGTTACAATTCGGACAAAAAACTACTGCCGCTTCACCCGACTCCGCTAAAACCATGAACTCATGAGTTCCGCCTGTTCCCCCTATGGCACCGGCATCAGCTTCAACTGCCCTATAATTAAGACCGCAGCGAGTAAATACTCTTTCGTAAGCAGCATACATTTTCCGGTAGCTTTCTCGAGAACTTTCAGGATCTCGATCAAAAGAATATAGATCTTTCATGATAAACTCTCGTCCTCGCATAAGTCCGAAACGTGGTCGTCTCTCATCACGGTATTTATTTTGGATCTGATAGAGGAGTAAAGGTAGTTGTTTATAGGAGCGTACCTCCGCCCTTACTAGATCAGTGATAATCTCTTCATGTGTTGGGCCAAGGCAAAATTCCCTATCATGCCTATCCTTAAGTCTTATCATCTCAGGTCCGTAAACATCCCAGCGGCCTGTTTCCTTCCAAAGCTCGGCAGGTTGCATTATGGGTAGCATTACTTCCTGACCGCCTTTAGCGTTCATTTCTTCACGAATAATTTGTTCAATCTTTCTAATTACTCTCCAGGCCAGAGGAAGGTATGTATATATTCCAGCCGCAGCTTTGCGGATATAACCGGCTCTTAACATAAGCTGATGACTTATTACTTCTGCCTCTGCAGGAACTTCACGCAAAGTAGGGTTAAGCAGTTGACTAACTTTCATATTATTAAATCCTTTCTTCCTTTCTTCTTCATAAAAATGCTTATCTTTGAATCATACATCAATATTACCATCTCCTAAGATGGTAAACAATATTAAGGCAAACAAAGTGGGCCACTACACCTAAGAACAAATACATTAGGTTCTCAGATTAAAATACGTACTAGTTTTTGGGGGAAGTATTTTTTAGATAATCTTCGATTCTCTCCATCAAGGCAGGGAGTAATTCTTCCTCAGGTAACCTGGCCACTACTACTCCCTTTTCAAAAAGAAGTCCATTGCCTTTTCCCCCGGCTATCCCAAAATCAGCTTCCCGTGCTTCTCCAGGCCCGTTCACCACACATCCCATAACAGCGATAGAAAGTCCTTTTTCCGGAGGGGGTAGCTTTCCCAACCTCTCTTCTACATCTTCGGCTAACCTAATTAAATCTACCTGGGTTCGGCCACAAGTCGGGCAGCTTATGAGTTCAAACCCACCCTTTCTCAGCCCCAAAACTCGCAAAATATTTAAAGCCAGAGGAATCTCCGCTCTGGGGTCACCGGTAAGAGAAACTCTGATCGTATCTCCGATCCCTTCGGCTAGCAGAGTACCAATTCCTATGGAAGATTTGACAACTCCAGATCTTAATGTTCCTGCTTCCGTTACTCCCAGGTGAAGGGGATAATCCACGATATTGGAAATTTTTCGACAAGCCTCGATCATGAGTGGAACTTTAGAAGCTTTTAGAGAAATCTTTATGTTTCCATATTCCTCTTCTTCCAATATCGCAACATGACGCAAAGCACTTTCTACCAGGCTTTCGGCAGTAGGCCCGTGATATTTATCCAAAAGTGCTTTCTCCAGAGAACCGGCATTCACTCCTATCCGAATAGGGATACTTCTTTCCCTGACGGCTCTTACGACTTCCCGTACTTTCCATCTTTCCCCGATATTTCCCGGGTTAATTCTTAACCCCTGGACTCCACTTTCGACAGCTTTTAAGGCAAGCCGATAATCGAAATGAATATCGGCCACAATAGGTAAAGGACTACGGACACAGAGTTCTTTTAAAGCTTGGGCAGCCTGTTCGTTTAAGACCGCTACTCTGATAACTTCACAGCCTACTTGGGCCAGTCCGGTGATCTGCCCAAGCGTAGCCTCCACATCTCGAGTATCGGTATTGGTCATACTCTGGATGACTACAGGATTGCCCCCACCGATAGCTACCGAACCGATTTTTACTTCCCTTGTTATCCTCCGCAACAAAGAAGAGTCCCCCTCATCTATCTTGTCAGAATCCTAAGAATATCCTTGTAAGTTACCGCAATCATCAAAGCCATGAGCAGAGCAAAACCCGTAAGCTGGATCCACCCTTTCTTCTCAGGGGCTAAGGGTTTACGTCTGATTCCTTCATAAGTGAGTACAACAAGCTGACCACCATCTAAAGCCGGAATAGGAAGAAGATTTAAAATTCCAAACTGGATGCTTAGAATAGCTGTTAAGCTAAGAAGACTCGAAATCCCCTGCCTTGCCCCTTCTCCGATTACCTGGACAATACCAACAGGTCCGGATAATTCAACAGGCACTTCCCCTGTGATCATTTGGATGATTAATACGACAACCAGTCTTGTAAATTCCACCGTTTGTTGCAATCCATACTGAACCGCTTTCAAAACCGATACTTTCTGGCTGACTATATTCGGTGAAATACCGATCAAACCCCTTCCTGATTGCTGATCATACTCCGGCGTAATCTCCATCGTAATAATCTCTCCGGTCTTAGCCTTTTCAATCTTAAAAGCTATTTTTTCTCCCGGCCTGGAATGAATTTGTTGGGTAACAGAATTCCAATCCGGAGTATCTATTCCATTAACAGAGATAATCCGATCTCCGGCCGAAAGGCCGACAGTAGCCGCAGGTTTGTCGACAACAATACTGCCTATCACATTATCATTACTTGCTGTAGGTACTCCGAACCAAGCAAAGATCATAACGAAGAGAAGAGCACCCAAGACGAAGTTCATAATAGGCCCAGCGACGATTACCGACATTTTTCGCCAGATAGATTTGCTCTCAAAACTTCTCTTAAGTAATTCTTGTTTGCTCTCAAGATCTATTTCTTCAATTTCTTCAATTTCCTCAGCACTCAGGAAACGGACAAATCCTCCCAAAGGGAAAATCCTTACAGAATACAAGGTTTCCTTCCCTTTAATCCCAAAGAGCTTAGGACCGAAACCGAAAGCAAATTCCAATACTTTTATTCCTGCCTTTTTGGCAACAAGAAAGTGACCAAATTCATGAAACATAATCATAAGACCAAATACCAACAGGATTGAAAGAGCAGTTAGCAATATTTTCACCTCACACCATATTCCTTAGTTTAGGGAGATTAGTTTCTCTGTATGCTCTCTAGCCCATAAATCCGCTGAGAGTATTGTATCCAAGTTATCGGCCTCTAACACTCTGTGTTCCAGGCATGTCTTTTCTACCAGTTCATACATCTTAAGGTATTTTATGCGCCCGGCTAAAAAAGCATGTACGCATATTTCATTAGCGGCATTCATTACCGCCGGAAGCGTTCCACCCCGTTTCCCACACCGATAAGCTAACTCCAAAGACGGAAAAGCATTGAGATCCGGGTGGTCAAAGGTAAGGTTTTTCCCCCACAGAGAGAGTCGCTCAAACCGGCAGTCCCAACGTTCGGGATAACTTAGAGCATATTGGATAGGAAGTCGCATATCCGGCATTCCTAACTGAGCAAGAACTGAACCATCACAATATTCCACCATGGAATGGACGATACTTTGAGGATGAACTAAAACCTCAATTTCTTCATATTCCACGTTGAAAAGAAACTTTGCCTCGATGACCTCTAAAGCTTTATTCATCATTGTGGCTGAATCAATCGTGATCTTTGGGCCCATACTCCAATTAGGATGTTTCAAGGCCATAGCCGGAGTAACCCTGGAAAGTTCATCCCTGGTCCACCCGAAAAATGGTCCGCCTGAAGCTGTAAGAATGATCTTCTTTAACATTTGCTTATTCCCCTGAAGACATTGGAACACCGCAGAATGTTCACTATCAACCGGTATTATGGAACACCCTATTTCTCGAGCAGTTCCCATTATCAATTCACCGGCGGCAACTAAAGTTTCCTTATTAGCAAGGGCAATATCCTTCCCT
>CALBJS010000233.1 GCA_937892995.1 uncultured Peptococcaceae bacterium
ACCGGTAACATTGCTGTTATTCTGGCTAAGTATATCAGAAGCCTAGGCTATCATGCCAGGGCACATCATTCAGGCAACTACGCGGCAGTTATGGCTCCTTGCATTATTTCAGCCGGCTTAGGTGAGCTTTCGCGTACAGGGGACTGTACGGTTCATCCTCGTTTAGGATTTAGGCATAAGGTTGCTGCAGTTACCACTGACCTGCCGTTAGTGCCCGATAAGCCGATTGATTTTGGATTACAGGATTTTTGTCGTGTCTGTAAAAAATGTGCGGATAACTGTCCAAGCGGAGCGATCACTTTTGATAAAGATCCGGTCGAGTATAACGGTTACCTTCGCTGGAACAGTGACTTTAAAAAGTGCACTGAGTTTCGAGCAACGAATGAAGAAGGTTCTTCCTGTGGAACCTGTATGAAAGTCTGCCCGTGGAACTCCAAAGAGGATTCCTGGTTTCATAAAGCAGGGATTTGGGTTGGCAGTAAAGGAGAGGCTTCTTCTAAGTTCCTGAAGTCAATTGATGATATGTTCGGTTATGGGACAGAGACTATTGATAAGTATAAATGGTGGCTGGAATGGCCGGAGAATTATAAGGTTCCTACAAGCTTTCCATTTCCAACTCCCGGGAAGTAATATTTCTATGCTCAATGAAAGAGTTAATAGCTTAAAGCGACGGGTTTCTAAATTCGTCGCTTAGCTCCTTTTATTCCTAAAGTTTTTAAAGACTAGATTATTCAAAAACGTTTTTGATAGTAACCAACTGTTGCCAAGGAGGGTCAGATTTGCCATGAAGAAAATTATATCTTTGTTTGCAGTTGTAGTTCTGGTTATAACCTTAATTTATGCCCAAGCCACTAATAAAATGGATGTTGACATATGCTGATATCGTTGAAGGCTATTATCGGCAAATGTCTCCAGAGGCGGCGAGCTTTGAGCCTATAAATGATCGAATTGCTAAAGCTATTGGGACTGACGGTACTGTCATGGCTTATCTAGGAGTTAGTAGTAATATTGGTTACGGTGGCCCTATGTTTATCGGCACGGTTATCTCCCCCCAGGGAGGAATTCAGGATGTAGTAATTCTTGAACATAAGGAAACACCATCTTACATTTATAAGATTACACAGGCGGGATATTTCCGCCAATATGCTAAAAAGCAAACAAATGACGCCTTGGTCTTAGACTATGATATTGATAGGGTGTCGGGGGCTACCCTTTCTACCCGGGCCATAGCCAAAAGTGTTCAAGATGTGGCCCATATCGTGGCTACTAAAGAGTTGAACGTTACTCCCGAAAAGGCAAATACTGAAGTACAGGTTGGTTTTAAGGAAATAGCAGTGGCCGTCCTATTTATCTTATCTGTATTTATACCGAGGTTTAAGGTCTTAGCACGTTATCGGTTAGTCTTTTTAGGACTTAGTATAATCATTTTGGGATTCTGGCTTAATAGGTCGTTGTCCATTGCTCATGTTGGAGCACTATTCTTAGGATATTTTCCAGAACCCAGCGAAAATTTGATCTGGTACATTGTGCTGGCGGGAGCTCTTTTGCCTGCATTATTTACGGGTAAGAATTTGTATTGTACGTTTGTCTGTCCTTTCTGTGGTTTGCAGGAAGCTACTCATTTAATAAGCAAGGTTAATCTTCCTCTGGGTAAATATCTTAAATGGCTGCGTATCGGCAAAGATATCTTACTCTTTATAGTTTTGTTTTTTGCTTTCCTTAATCTAAACCCTTCAATAGCTAGCTACGAACCATTCGGGACGATATTTGGTCTTAATGGCTCGAGTTATTCTTGGTATTTACTTTTCGTAATCCTAATAACCAGTTTCTTTTATCGCCGTTTTTGGTGTGTGGCTTTTTGTCCTGTAGGAACATTTTTGGATAAATTAGCAGGTATCGGACGCAATATCAGACGAAAAGTACCACTATTAACCTCCAAAGGAGCAAAGGGGGCGATTAAGAATGAAGAATCAATTAATTGAGAAAGCTAATATCGAAAAAAAAGAAGAACAAAATGTTTTGAAAGTTGATATAGATAGGAATCAGAAACAATCGGAGCAAAGTTTAAATAAGTCAGCTATTATAGGTGGAGTACTCTATGTAGTTATCATTATTCTGATATTCTTGGTAATTTTTAGTAATTTTTAAGGCTTTCAACCTTGATTTTACCGGTAAATGAGAGGTAGGAGTAAAATGAATACGGTATCTTTGGGCGGTGAAAAAGCAAGAAAAGCTCTGGCTGCTGGAATAGATGCTGTTGCATCTTGTGTAAAAGTAACTTTAGGTCCTAAGGGTAGAAATGTTGTTTTGGGCCCCTATATTGGGTTACCGAAAATTACTAATGACGGGGTTAGTATTGCTGATATCATTTCCTTACCTGATAAGTTTACAGATTTAGGCTGTCAAATAATTAAAGAAGTATCGGAAAAAACAAATCAAAGGGTTGGGGATGGAACAACTACAGCAATTGTCCTGGCCCAAGCCATGGTAAGGGAAGGACTGAAATCTATTGCCGCAGGCGTAAATCCTGTTTCCTTAGTCGAAGGATTAGAGGAAGGCCTGGTCATAATTGTTCAAACTTTGAAGGCAGAAGCGTTAAAAATTAGAGAATTGGAAAAGATAACCCAAGTAGCTTCAGTGTCATCTGGAGACCCGGATATTGGCCGGTTAATAGCTAAGGCTATAGAAAAAGTGGGTTTGGACGGGATTATTACTGTCGAAGAAGGCAAAACTCAGACTACTTTCTTGGAAGTTTTAGAAGGAATACGCTTTAATAAGGGGTATTTTGCCCCTAGGATGCTCAGTCCTAGAGATAAAGGTAAAGCAGTTTTGGAGGATCCTTTGATCTTAGTTACAGACTGTAAGATTGCTTATATTTATGAGCTTTTTGCCGTCTTGGAACAAACAGTAAAAAGTAATAAACCCCTCTTGATTATAGCCGAAGATATTTCTGTTGATTTGCTTAAGTTACTGGTTACCAATAAACAAAAGGGAACGATGAACGTTATCGCCGTGCCCACACCCGGTCATGGCGAAAGACGCAAAGAATATTTACAGGATATAGCCGTTATTACCGGGGCTAAAGTAATTTCGGAAGAGACCGGTCTTACCCTGGAAGAAGTGCGGGAAGAACATTTAGGACATGCTCGTCAGGTTTTTGTTGAAAAGAATTTTACTACTATTATCGGTGGTTTAGGTAATAAAGAAGAAATCGCCGTCCGATGTGCAGAGGTACATAAAGAGTTTATGACGCTTTTACCCGGCTGGAAAAAGGAAAAGCTTCAAGAAAGACTGGGTTGGCTGCAGGGGGGTATTGCTTCTATTAAAGTCGGGGCAGCAACCGTGCCGGAGTTAAAGGAAAGGAAAGACAGGATAGAAGATGCTGTAAACGCTGTTAAGGCGGCCATTAAAGAAGGCATCGTCCCAGGAGGGGGTATCGCTCTCTTTGAAGCAAGCAAATTGTTGACAGGAATGCAAACGACTGGAAAGGATGCCCAGCTGGGGTTAAATGTTTTGCAAAGGGCCCTGGAAGCACCTTTACGACAAATAGCTCAAAATGCTGAAAAAGACGGGTCGATAGTTATTGAGAAAATAAAGGAACTACCCAAAGGTTATGGCTATAATGCCGCGGATGATACTTTTGTTAACATGGTGGAAGCGGGTATTATTGATCCGGTTCAAGTAACTAGCACCGCTCTTAAAAATGCAGCTTCTATTGCAACGCTGATTCTCGGGACTGAAGGGCTGATAATAAATAAGGATTAGTCCGGGCTAAAGAAATTACCTGTTTATTGTGTTAGAATATAAATAATATTAGACGTACTTAGTTAACTGAATACTAAAAAACTTCAGGTGTAGAAATGCTTAATAGGGAAACGGGTGAAAATCCCGGTACTGTCCCAGCAACCGTGAAGCTGACGAAATGACGTTTTTACCACTGCTTTCGCCGCTCCTTGCCATCCATGGCATTGCGGTATTAGGTCATCCATGACCGTCATAGCGGGAAGGTGTCAGATTAGGAAGAAGCCAAGTCGGTAGACCTGCCTGAAATGCAACTCCTGGGATTGGGAACAGACTGTCAGTAAGGTCTATACATTTGCGATGATATAGTTCTTTGCGACTAAGTTCAAGCTATAACCATTTCCAGGGGGAGATGGTTATATTTTTTTGTTAGGAGAAGAAACTCATGTCTATTAACCAACGGTCTTTTTTTAGTTCCTGGAGTGGTGGGAAGGATTCTTGTCTTGCCTATTATCGGGCAATTAAAGAAGGTGGTTTACCGCATTGCTTATTTACGATTATGGAAAACAGTAATAGATCAAAGTCACATTACTTACCCGTTGATTTACTAAAAAAACAGGCTTCATCCATAGGAATTCCGTTAGTATCCCGTTCTGCATCTTGGGAAGATTATGAAGCAGTGTTCATATCTGTACTTCAAGAATTTAAAAGCCAAGGGATTGAAGCCGGGGTCTTTGGCGACATAGACCTCGAAGGACATAAGGAATGGGTAGAAAAAGTCTGTGCTAAAACAAATTTTAAGGCTTATGAGCCATTATGGAAGTCATCCAGAAAGGATTTGCTAAGAGAATTTATCGATGATGGTTTTCAGGCAATTATTGTTGCTGTCAAAGATGGAATTTTAGAAAAGGATATCTTGGGAAGAACGCTGGATTGGGAGTTAATTAAGACCTTTGAAGCGTGTGGTATTGATCTTTCAGGTGAGAAAGGGGAGTATCATACCGTAGTTATCGATGGGCCTATATTTTCTTCAATAATAAAGATAGAGCTTAAAGATCAAGTATATCAGGAAGGATATTGGTTTCAGGAAATTTCTGTTTTGTAATCTGGATCAGTATAAAAGCACTATAAGGATAAAACAATTAAAGATATGAAAATATTAAGTAATAGAAACACTTAAAGGAATATTTAAAAAATACAAGGAGAAAAAAATATGTCATTAAACAAAGTTATTACCGGAATTACCCCGGTATCAGCAGGTGTTGCTGCAGAGGCTCAAAAACATCTTGATAATTTGATTAAACCTATTGGAAGTCTTGGTAAACTTGAAGAAATTGCGGTTCGTATTTCTTCCATAACCGGAAAAGTGACTAACAAGCTTGAAAAGAAATGTGTGGTGGTTTTTGCTTCCGATAATGGGATTTGCGAGGAAGGGGTAAGTACGGCACCTTCAGTTATTACGGCTGTCCAGACCCTAAATATGACGAGGGGATTAGCGGGAATTAATGTTCTGAGCAAGCAAGCGGGATCAGATGTTTACCTGGTGGATATCGGAGTAAATGCTGATTTGCCTTACGAAAAGATTATTGACAAGAAGATTCGCAGGGGAACCAGAAATATGCTTCATGAACCGGCTATGACTCGCGAAGAAGCGATCCAAGCTATAGAGATTGGAATTACGATGGTTAAGGACTTAGTGGCCAAGGGATATCAGGTAATTGGTACAGGCGAGATGGGTATTGGTAATACCAGTACATCGGGGGCAATTATTATGTGTCTAATGGGTCAATCCGCAGAAGAGGTTATTGGTAAAGGAGCCGGAATGACTGAGACGGATTACCGGCATAAGAAAAATGTTTTAAAAGCAGCCGTTGCTAAGCATCGCCCGAATCCTGAGGATCCAATCGATGTTTTATGTAAAGTGGGAGGATACGATATTGCTGGGATAGTAGGCATATTCCTGGGTTGTGCTTATTATAAAATCCCTGTGGTTATTGATGGAGTGATTTCTATTACCGGGGCTCTTGTTGCTTCTAGGCTAAATCCCCTTAGCATTCAATATATGCTTCCTTCACATTTATCTGCCGAACCGGGGTACACTGCTGTTATGAAAGAACTGGGTCTTAGCTCCTATTTACTGCTTGAGATGCGTCTAGGTGAAGGTTCCGGTTGTCCTCTCGCTTTTCAGCTGATTGATTGTGCCTTAGCAATTGGGCGGGAAATGGGTACCTTCGAGCAAGGCGATATTGATGGAAGTGTTTTGGTGGATATTAGGTAATACGTAATAAGCAAAACTAAAGCTATTTTCAGCAAAAATCGGGGCTAAAGAGCTAGTAGATAGTTGGGATGGGGTACACAGAATGTTGATATTTATTTCGGGTGGTGTCCGTAGTGGTAAAAGCTCATTGGGGGAGAAACTGGCAACTGCTTTAGCTGGGGAAAATAGAAAAATATATTTAGCTACAGCCCGGCATTATGAT
>CALBJS010000234.1 GCA_937892995.1 uncultured Peptococcaceae bacterium
AGTAGGGAATAATGATGGGAATATTCTTATTTATGGCCTCGGTGACTGTCAGTCCACCAGGTTTGGTGATTATTATATCGGATTGATCCATAAGTTCGGCAATATTAGGGGTAAACCCAAAAATCTTTAGTTCTTTGCCATTGATTGGACCCGGGTATTTTTCGTCCAGTTCATTTTTTAGTTTTTGATTGTTGCCGCAAACCACCAAGATCCTGAATTCATGGTTATTCTTTAGTATTTTCCCCAAGCATTTCTTCAGATAAGGGATACCCATACCGCCTCCCATTAAAAGTAGAGTAAATACTCTATCTTTATCTACAGAGCGTGGCTCGCGGAATTCTTTGCGCACCGGAATACCGTAAGTAAAGATCTTATTTTCGAGGACACCTTTTTCAATCAAGGTATCCTTAGTATAACTAGAACCGACTATATAAGCATCGACATATTTATTAACATAGAACTGATGAGCCATATAGTCGGTGACTACTGCAATGAACGGTAAGTTTATCCTGCCGCTGGCCTTTAAAAAAGACACTACATTGACAAACAGGGGATGAGTGACTATCAGCAGGTCGGGTTTATGCTCTTTGGCCAGTTGGGAGATCGTACTACTTAAGGTCATATTGAAGAAGGTTACCACGCTTTTATTGACAAATTTATGTCCGGTTATTTTATATAACCTTCCATACATCTTGGGCAATTTTCTGGCTAGAATACTGTACCCATCATCGATGAGCATGTCCATAATGCGGCCTTCTTCTTTCAGAGGCTCGACAATATTTACCGTATAATCGGAGGCTTCTAATTCATGCTTTAATGAGTTTGCAGCCTGATTATGTCCATGACCTGTAGAAGCTGAAAGGATTAATATTTTGGACATTTATCAGCCCCCCCTTAATAAAAAAAATATGAGTGTTAACAAATCAATTAAGCGGAAACAGTCTTGCCCGTAATCACGATGCTATTAGATTCAATAGAAAACTTCTTGTTCATAAGAATATTTTTGCCGATCAGGGTATTGTTTCCTATTAAGGATCCTCCTCCGACGACGGAATTCATGCCCACTATGCAATCATTACCGATGACGGCATTTTCAATGATCGCGTTTTTTAGGATGGTACAATTATCCCAGATTATACAGTTATTCAAATGCACTTGGCTACCAATATTACAGTTTCGGCCAATATAGACGTTATTTCCAAGCTTAGTACTGAGGTCCAAAGTTGAATTGGCTCCCGCAATACAGCTATCTTTAAGCCTGACTAGCCCATCTTCAGAGGCAAATTTTCTAAGGCTGGAAATCCTAAGAGCATCATCTTGGGCTTTTTTGTAAACGTTAACCGTTCCTATATCACACCAGTAATCAGGTGTGATATACCCATAGAATTCTGTACCCAGTTCAAGTAGCTTAGGAAATAATTCCCGCCCAAAATCGTAGACCCCTTGAGGGATGTAGTCAAAAATCTCCGGTTCAAAAATATAAATCCCGGTGTTAACTACATTGCTTAAAGCCTCTTCTTTTTTAGGTTTCTCCTGGAAGGCTTGAATCCTACCTTTTTTATCAATTACTACTACCCCGTAATTAGATACATCTTTAACGGATTTTAAAGCAATGGTTGCTAAAGAATGTTTTTCTTTATGAAAATGATACATTTTAGTAAGATCAAGATCGGTTAGGGCGTCACCGCTTAAGACGAAAAAAGTCTCATCGAGAAAATGCATGTTGTTTTTTACCCCGCCAGCCGTTCCCAATAGTTTTTCTTCATAGGCATATTGTAAGTTGACCCCGAATCTTTCACCCTGTTCGAAATAGTCCTGAATAAAATGAGGATTATAATGGGTATTAGCAATAATCTCCTTAACGCCATGCTTCTTAAGGAGTTTAACGGAATATTCCATAACGGGGGTATTTAAGATCGGCACCATGGGTTTAGGTAGCGGATTGGTTAACGGTCTAAGCCTTGTCCCTATACCGGCTGCCATGATCATAGCTTTCATGGACTTCACCAACTTTGCATTTTGTCATTGATTCTTATAGATTAGACCGGAACGCTATCTATTATATCAGGTTTTATTCGAATTAAGGACTATTATTATTTTCTTGCTTAATCTTAATAACTTAGACGAATCATGGCAACTTATTACTTCAGATCATTTCTTATAGCTTTTAAATCGATAATGGTTAGACTGATAGCATCCAACATCCCTGTATAAGGTTTTTTGCCGGGAATAGCCAGATAACGGCCATCAGGGGAAAGTTTTATTCCCTGGAGATATTCTTCATCGCTCCCAATTATTTGGATAGTTAGGTTGTTTTCGGGATTACCTGTTAAAAAAGCCCCTCTATGAGTAATATAAAGGATTTTATCCCCCACCCAGGCGGCGGTGAGAAGTGGTTCAGTAAATAATAGTTCGCTGAACTGCATATCGTTAACATCAAGGATATGGATTGTTTTTTTCTCAGGGATAATTAGCACCTTGTTATTTGACCAAAGAAACTGTGCTCCTAAAACAGGGGGTTTTTCCGTTTCCCTGATCCAGATTGGTTTTAAAAAAGAAATTTGTTTATTATTGAGACTTACTCTGCCGTATAAATCATAAGTTCGGACATTATTTACGGTAGATGCTCTGCCTTGCAGGAAGAGGTATTGGTTGTCAGGTGTATTTAGGGGATCAATGTATAAAGTATGAATATCTGTCAGGTTAAGTCCGCATTTTTCCAGGGCAGGCTTAAGATCAAGTACGAATTTTTCCTCTCCCTCCGGTGAAAAAAACTTAAGGCCGGTAGCGAGATATCTTTCAGCATTTTCCGTTCTGGAAGTCTGAAATTTAT
>CALBJS010000235.1 GCA_937892995.1 uncultured Peptococcaceae bacterium
TTGGTGGTGTGAGGGGACGGGAATTAAAATAATTGATTACCTCCTACTCGATTTTCAGTAATATTACCTGACTTCCGTTAGAATCAACAATGAACATTTTAAGAAAATGAAAATTGTCGCTAAGCACGAATTATGATAAGATTTAAAAGACAAAAGGCAGAGCTTATTAGCGGGCTAATATTAGATTAAGCAGATCTTATAATGGTGAATAGAGGTAAAATTATGTATTATCCGTTTCTTTTTATACCGATAGGGGCGTTAGTAGGAACCTTATCCGGATTTTTTGGAATAGGCGGGGGTATTATTCTAACCCCTTTACTTTTATTGTTAGGGTTTAAACCTGTTTTAGCAGTGGCAACATCGCTCATGTTTACTTTCGGGACGGGTTTATCAGGGGCAATAACTCATACCAAAATGAATAATGTCAATTGGAGAATAGCTGCTGTGCTAGGAATAGTAGGTGCCCTATCGGCTCAAGCTTCGAACCGTATTGTTATTTATATTTCCGGACGCTATGATTGGCTCCTCAATGTTTGGTTAATACTAATGCTCATCTATTTTGCCTGGTCCTTGTATAACCGGAAAAATAAAGAAGAGGCTCCTCCCGTATTTAAAAACCAATATGTTGCCGGTTCCTTAATTGGCCTTATCGCCGGATTTTTAGCTGCCTTACTTGGAATAGGCGGAGGCTTTATTATCGTACCTCTCCTTATCAAATGGATTGGATTCGATTCCAAAAAAGCTATAGGAACAAGTTTGGCCACTATTGTTATCATTTCTATCGGAGGAATCGTCGGTTATGGTGCCCAATTTGAATTAAATTATCTTCTAGGGATTTGCCTGATTATCGGGGCCTTTATAGGTTCGCCCTTTGGAGCAAGAATGACAGCCCGTTATCAAGCTAAGGAGATTAACAAAAAGCTTGGCGTGTTATATTTTTTTGCCATAGCTTCTATAGCGGTAGACTTAATTGCTTCATTTACCATACCTATCTTGGAGTGGGTTAGCTTAGGGATACTGATTATTTTTCTTGCTTATATGATTTTTGATTTTTATCAGCGTCGGAAAACTTTTAAGATGAAAAGCACCTAGAACTAATTGAATGTGCTCACCAATATTCCAGATGTCTTTAGCTACTATTGAGGCGGCAAATTATTTTGAAGGCGAATCAAGATCCTTGATTAGTCGGCCTTCCTTAAAAACTTTGAGGATCTTATCTTTACAGGTTAAGACACTGATGTCTTCTAAAGGATTTTCTTCGACTACTAAGAGATCCGCCCATTTTCCTTTTTCCAGGGTACCTGTCTCAGTCTCTAAGCCGCAAGCCTTTGCGGCTGTACTCGTGGCACTCAGGATAGCTTCTTGAGGAGTCAGAAGTCCTTCTTTTACCATAATCAAGAGTTCGATGGCGTTTCCGCCGTGATAATTGTATGGTGTACCTGCGTCTGTGCCCATAGCTATTTTCACGCCGGCTTTAAGGGCCATACGGGTTGAATTTATGCTTATTCCTTTAGCTTCTTCTGCTTTTTCCAGCATGTGCTTAGGAACGCCACCTTTAATTCCGTATTTTAGCCAATAATAGTCTACGGCAAATGTAGGTACGAGAAATACGTCTTTTTCCAGCATCATTGCGATGGCTTCTTCATCAGCAAAAGTGCCATGTTCGATTGTCCGCACGCCTGCCAGTATTGCATTTTTAATGCCCTGGGCTCCATGAGCATGGGCGGCAACATATTTTCCTAGTTTGCTCGCTTCTTCCACCGCTGCCTGGAGTTCTTTGATGTCGGGTTGCTCTGCACCGGGTATTCCTCCAGGATTCATAAAAGCTCCGGTAGCCATAATTTTTATAAAATCGGCACCTTCCCTAAGTTGTTCGCGGGCTGCTTTTTTGAATTCAGCATAGCCGTCAGCTATTCTGTACATACCATTAAAATATTCTGTTCCTGAACAGGTGATGGAAAGGATGCGACCACTTGTTAGGATTCGGGGACCATTTATCCAGCCGTTTTCCACCCCTTGACGGACACTGATATCGATATGGTTAACAGAACCGGCATTTCTTACGGTAGTAAAACCTGCTTGGATTGTTTCTTCCATCTCTCGGGCTGCCCTGATAGTTCGAAGCTTATCTTCAACCAGGTTCTCCTCATAAGTATTCGGTATTCCATGAAGGTCCAGGTGGATATGACAGTCAATGAGTCCCGGTAAGATAAATTTCCCCTTCAAGTCGATAATCTTTATATCGTCGCCCGATGGAAGATCATAATTTGGTCCGACATAGTCGATTCTCCCACCCTTATCAATAATCAGGAATCCGTCTTCTAGCACCTCCTGATCGGTGCCGGCAAATATTTTTGCTCCTTTTAAGATTGTCGGCATAGGGACCTCCTTTTAGTCTTTGATTAATTTCTTATCAGTCTGAATTAGTTCCTTAAAAGTTAAAATGCTGTTTCAAAAAGGTCTGGGCAGAATTTCTTGTCTTTCTGCCCAGATATAGGGGATTAATAACCAAAGATGTAAATCAACTTTAAATATTTGCTAAAACTTAATATTATTCATTTATTATTCCTTATATGCCTTTTGAGCTTTAACTGTACCTATGACATCAAGTTCAAAACCTTTTACATTGCTGCGGACGGCAGCAGTGTAATTATTATGGGCGATAGGGATGAGAGGTGCAGCTTTATAAAGTTTTTGCTGGAATTCTTTGTAGATCTCCTCTTGCTCGGCACGATCGTAGGTAGCCCAAGCGGCCTTGGCCAGATTAACAAGTTCTTCAGGCTCGTAACCGGTATTGGCACCTTCTAAAGCCATTGTTTTTAAGAAGTTGCTGGGATACGGGATATCATACCATCCGCTCAGACCGATATCGTGTTTCATATTATCCATAATATCCGAATGGGTTGCCCATTCATTGGTTATAATATTGACTTTGACTCCAACAGCTTCCAGGTTCGATTTTATTACTTCAGCAACCTGTACAGGTTTAGCGACATAGGGTCGGGCGTAAATGAAGGTCTGTAGATTAGTTTCAAAACCATTGGGATAACCGGCTTCGGCCAGCAGCTTTTTAGCTTTTTCAGGATTATATTCATATGGACCGGCGGTTTCATCGAAGGCAAATACGGTTGGAGGGAGGGAATTAATAGCCCTTGTTCCGCTTCCCTCATAAATGACTTCAACTATTTTATCAACATCAATAGCATGATTCAGAGCCAGACGCACTTTTTTATTATCAAAGGGTGCTTTGGTAGTGTTGAAAGCGGCATAGAATAAGTTTGCACCGGGAACGGAGAGGAGTTGAAGGTTTTGATTTTCTTCGACCTTGGCAAGTTGCCCGGGGTCTAAGGCTTTGATAACATCTACCTGGCCACTCTGCAGTTCCATAAGACGAGTCGAAGACTCGGGAACAACTTTAAAGATAAGGGTATCTATTTTTGGTTTCTCACCCCAGTAGTTATCATTAGTTTTTAGCTGGACATATTCTCCTTTTTTCCATTTTTCAAAAACAAAAGGTCCGGTTCCAACGGGGTTCTGCGGGAATTTTTCACCGAATTGTTCTAAGGCCGCAGGGCTGATGATATACTGGGAATAATATCCCATGTAGGTAAGGAAAGGTGCAAAAACCTGATTAAGTTTAAAATCAACGGAGTAATCATCTGTGGCTACGACATCATCGATGACATCTACCATAAGGTATTCTAGGTAAGAAAACCCGCCCTGAACAACTCCATAATGCTTATTATTTTCGTCTAAAATTCTCTTAAAACTCTGAACGACAGCCTCAGCTTTAAAATCGGTACCATCATGGAACTTAACCCCTTCGCGAAGTTTAAAGGTCCAAGTGCGGCCATCATCGGAGACTTTCCACTCGGTTGCCAGAGCCGGTTCAACTTCCAATTCATCATTCTTAAATTTTACCAGCCCATCGAAGACATGGTACACAATGTCAATATCTCCCTCACTCCAGGCGAATCCAGGGTCAATTAATTCAGCATCGGTGCTCCTGGCGATGATAAAAATCCCATCTTCCGGAGATTTTCCTGAAGCAGCAGATGGAGAACCTGTATTGCCGCAGCCGGTAATTACCAAGGCCGCAGTTAGCATAAGCACAGCCAGGTATATTAGGTTCCTGTTCTTAAATAACACTTGTTTCCACTCCTTTTACTTTATTTTTATAAAGATGACATCTTACTTGATGTCCATTACCCAAATCTAATAAAAATGGCGGCTCGGTTTTACAATTTTCGGTTGCTTCTTTACAACGAGGGTGGAAACTGCATCCTGAAGGCGGGTTTATAGGACTAGGAACTTCGCCTTCCACCAGTTTTAGATTTTTCTTCTTGGAAGGATCAGGAACAGGAATAGAAGCTATCAAAGCACGAGTATACGGGTGTTTGGGTTCTTGAAAGAGAATACAGGTAGGTGCCAGTTCTACAATCTCTCCTAAATACATTACTGCTATGCGGTCGCTGATATGTTTTACTACACTAAGATCATGAGAAATGAAGACATAAGTTAACCCTAATTTTTTTTGTAAGTTCTTAAACATATTTAGGACTTGAGCCTGTATAGAAACATCCAAAGCAGATACCGGTTCGTCAGCAATAATGATTTCGGGATTTAGGGCAAGAGCCCTGGCAATGCCGATTCGCTGTCTCTGGCCACCGCTGAACTCGTGGGGGTAGCGATTATAATATTCAGGATGAAGTCCTACCATGGACATAAGTTCCCAAACTCTTGCTTGCCTTTCTGCAGGGTTACCGATCCTATGGATTAGCAGTGGTTCCTTAATGATGTCTCCGATCCGCCATTTAGGGTCGAGAGAGGCGTAGGGGTCTTGGAAGACTACCTGGAGATTCTTTCTCAACTCTCGCATGGAAGTGGAATCGAGTTGGAAAATATTCTTTCCTTTAAAAATTACTTCTCCTTGATCAGCTTCTAGCAGCCTAAGAAGAAGCTTACGAGTGGTTGATTTACCGCAGCCGCTTTCTCCGACTAAGGCAAAAGTCTCACTCTTATACACGGTGAAACTTAGATTATGAACCGCTCTTAGCCGGTCTATACTACGGCTGAAGATTCCTTTTTTAATAGGAAAGTATTTAGTTAAACCTCTGGCTTCAATTAGTTTTTCTTCGATCATATTAATCTCCTATTTTGAGTAGAGTAAACACCTTACTCTGGAGCTTCCAGCTTCTGTCAATTCAAGAGTGCCTTCTTGGCACTTGTCCCTAACTTTAGGACAGCGAGGATAAAAACGACAGCCCTTAAAACCATGGGAAAGATCAGGAACCATACCGGGGATTTCTTTTAATTCTTTCTGAAATACATCTATGCGGGGGATAGTCTCGATAAGGCCTAAGGTGTAAGGATGTTTAGGTGAATCGAAGAGATCTTGGGTAGTTGCATATTCAACGATTTGTCCGGCATACATCACGGCTACTTTATCAGCTACTTGGGCGATAACTCCCAGGTCATGGGAGATAATAAGTACCGCAGTATTAAGCTTAATTTGAAGTTCTTGGATTAGAGTTAGAATCTGGGCTTGGACAGTAACATCTAGAGCAGTAGTTGGTTCGTCGGCAATAAGCAGTTCAGGGTTACAGGCGAGAGCCATCGCAATCATTATTCTTTGTCTTATACCCCCGCTCATTTGATGGGGATATTCATTTAATCTTCGCTTACCATCAGGGATTTTTACCAAGTCCATTAATTCAATAGCTTTTGCCCTTATCTTTTTTTTTGTTCCACCTTGATGATAGAGAAATACCTCTTCAAGCTGCTCAGCAATACTAAGGACAGGGTTTAGTGAGGTCATAGGATCTTGAAAAATCATGGAGATTCTATCTCCGCGGATTTTTTCCATTTCTTTTTCTGTCTTGGTTAATAGGTTTTCACCCAAGAAAGATACTTCCCCTTTTATTTCTGTTTTTTCTGGCAGTAGACCTAAGACAGCCAGGGAGGTAACGCTTTTGCCACACCCGGATTCACCGACCAACCCTAAAGTCTCTCCTTCTTTGATCTCCAGATCTACTCCATCGACAGCCTGGATAAAGCCTGTATCAGTCCTAAAGCTTACCGATAAATTTTTTATATTTAAGACAGGTTTCATCTTAATTTCCCCCTAGATATTCATTTTCGGGTCAAGGGCTTCTCTTAATCCGTCTCCAAATAGATTAAAGGAAAGAACCGAGAGGGCGATCATGATCCCCGGGAAAACTGTAACCCACCAATTCCCTAACAGAAGATAGTCTCTGCCGCTGCTCAGCATCGCACCCCATTCAGGAGTGGAGGGATCAATACCGATACCTAAAAACCCTAGGGCTGCCGTGTAGAGGATAGCATCTGCTAAGAGAAGTGTAAGGTATACTATTGTAGGTGCCAGGAT
>CALBJS010000236.1 GCA_937892995.1 uncultured Peptococcaceae bacterium
AACTACAATCCGGCTTAAATCAGTTTCTTCACTAAGAGGCATTCCAAAGCGGGCCCTAAGATTGACCACCGGAATAACGTTACCGCGCAAGTTTATTACACCCTCAACATAACTGGGAGCCTTAGGTACTCTAGTGATAGGGGGAATACGAATAATCTCCTGTACCTTCATGATGTCGACACCAAATTCCTCTGTACCTAACGAAAAAGTAACCAATTGCTCTTCAGCCATAAAAGAATAACCCCCTTAATAATAAATTTGCTTTATCTTGCTACCAGGACATCTTGAATAAGGGATCCAATATCTAAAATCAAGGTCACTTTACCATCACCGAGAATAGTAGCCCCGGCAATTCCAGGTAGGCCATTCAGATAATCCCCCAATGTCTTGATCACGATCTCTTGTTGTCCTTGAAGCTCGTCTACCATTAATCCTATAGCTTTATCTCCCAGGCCGACCACCACTACATAGATTTCAGCTTTAGCTTCATCACTTTCAGGCAGGTCGAATCTTTCTTTTAAGGAGATTAGTGGTAAGGTATTACCCCTAATCTGAACCATAGGCATCTTCCCCACAGTCTTAATCTCCTCCCTCTTTACCAAGAGGGTCTCAACAACTGAAGATAAAGGTACTGCATATATTTCCTTACCGACTTCCACGAGTAAGGCCTGAATAATAGCCAAGGTGAGAGGTAACCGGATAATAAATGATGTTCCCTCCCCTTTCTTAGTCTTAATATCGACGAGGCCTCCAAGATTACTTAGACTCTTCTTAACCACATCCATACCAACCCCTCGGCCGGATATATCTGTTACCTCATCAGCAGTGCTGAATCCCGGCAGGAAAATAAGGTTAGCAATATCCTTATCTGACATTTCCTCTTTTTCACCGATTAGGCCTTTTTCCAGAGCTTTCTTAGATATCCTTTCTAGATCCAGTCCCGCTCCATCATCGGAAACCGTGATAGCAATATGATTACCCTCATGATAGGCATCGAGGGTGATTGTCCCGACCTCTGCTTTACCAGTGGCAAGTCGTTCTTGAGGTGCCTCGATCCCATGATCTACAGAGTTACGGATAATATGAGTTAAGGGATCACCTATCATCTCGATGACTGTCTTATCAAGTTCAGTCTCCTCGCCTTTGATGATCAGTTCGATCTTCTTGCCTGTCTTACGGCAAAAGTCTCTAACTAAGCGTGGATAGCGGCTAAATACAGTCCCGATAGGAACCATTCGTAATCTCATGACACTTTCTTGCAAGTCGCCCATCAAACGTCCTAAATAAACATTGGTTTCATTCAGGCTGTTAACCAGTGAATCAGCTTGATTCTGAGCTTTTAAGTCATTCCCAATCTTTACAAGCCTGGTTCTAGTGATAACCATTTCCCCAACAAGATTGATTAAGTTATCCATTCTAAGAGTATCAACGCGGATGGTATGGACCTGAGTATTCCCATTTTCCTGAGATTGATCAGCTTTTTCGTCTTTTTTTACTGCCAGGTTACTGTTTCCGCCCGCTCCTTTAACAGCTTTACCTACCTTAACCGTCTCGCCATCTGTTTCCTTAGAGTTATACTCAGCTAACAGAGAATCAGATAAGGAATAATGAAACACCTGAACATCCAGTATCTCCGAGACCTCAAGAATATCAGCTCTAATCTCAGCGGGAGACTCATTGGTAATAAAGAGAAGGCTGAATTTCTGTGCCTTGTCATTCTCCAGTTCATCAATAGAAGGAAAAATCTTTACTACGTTACCGAAGGGTTCCAATCTCTGGATAACCATTACAGCCCTGACAGCTTTCATTAAAGTATTGGTAGCAAGTGTCACCTCAATTTGGTAAATAGCCTTGCCGGAATAAAGTGCCTCATCTATGATCCCCCGTTCTGCACTTGTTAGGAAAAAGTCGACCTGATCAGTGCCTGGCTTTTCAATTTCCCTATGTATTCCACCCTCCGAGACCGAAAGTGAATCTTCTGCTAATGCACCTGTCTCAGCCAAAGTTCTCATTTGAGAAGTCAAGTCACCGTATTCCTCGGTAATATCTAAATGATGCTCTACTTGGGTCAGCATAAGCTTTACTTTATCAGTTACCGCCAGAAGAACATCGATTATTTCGTTGGTGACCAGTATTTTCCCTTGCCTCAGTTTATCCAAAAGATCTTCAGCAGTATGAGTAAGCTCTACAATTGGAGTAAAACCCATTGCCCCTGAGGCACCTTTTAGACTATGAACACTTCGGAATAACTCATTGATGAGGGAAATATTTTCCCCGTCTTTTTCTAATTGGAGAAGACCCGAGCCAAGTTTATCCACTTGTTCTTGGGAATCAAGCAGGTAGAACTCTAAAAAATCCTCAAGACCGATACCCACCTTTTTATTATTACCTTGGCTCATATCTAAGCACCCCTAACTATAAATTAATATCTTCTTTATTTCTTTATTTCTTTAGCGTGTTATATAAAAATACTTCAACAAACAAAATTCGCCGTTACTTGTTAAAATCCTCCAATTAAAATGAAGAAAAAGTTTATTTTTTATAAAAACTTAATTTTTTCGAGGAATTAAATTCTAATCAGACTTATACTAGCTTTTTCCTCTAATACTGTAAAGTACCAGCTAATAATCTAATTTACCTAGGACTAAAGGGTAGGACAACATTAAGATTTAACACTTATTTGGCACCCAAAACGCTGCTTTTATTTTGGTAGGCCAGCAGTCCTTAGAAAAAATCATCATTAGATTCATACAAAACGAATCACAAATATGTATAAACCTAACTGCTCTAAAATTGGCTTTCGGAGTGGAGCTATTTCTACTTTTAATATACATAAAAATAAAGAAAAATCCCCTTGCAAATTTGCGGGAGATTTTTGTCTTAATATGTATTTACTTGTTTAACATTCACCTAATACTTATTTAATTTTATCTATAAAGCGTGCCTCCCGTTGTCCCTGGTTCTCATAGGCATTCTTAGTCCTCTTTGCCCCCTGTATACGATGCAATTCCAGCTTAACCGCTTCTAATTCCATCTTCAGTCTTGGTATTATATAATCATCTAATTGTAATACTTCATTCATTTTAGTGTTCAAGGCCTCGATCAAAAAGAGAAGTTCATTATAGGCTGTTTCTTCAAGATGGGGTTTAAGGTCGGCTACTTGAAAAGAAGTAGACCCGAGCTCCACACCAATTCTTTTCTGCAGTTCATTAATTTTTTCAGATCTTCCCCGTAGTTTTTTAAAAAGCACATCCCTTAAGGCGGAAAACCTGATTAATTCATGTTCAAAACTCTGCTCGATTTTCAAGGGAGAAGTGCGACTAGGACTTTCGTCCCTATCAAAAACATTGTTTATATTATTTTGGGTCCTATCACCCGATAATTTATTTTTAAAATATCCCATTTCCTCTAGGAGCTCTTCGTAATCCAAGAGGTTTTCTCGATAAACTGCGTTAAGATCTTGAATCAAATTCTTAAGCATCACTTGGCCCCCATGCGTACCATCTTAGCCGCTTCCACCCAAGCATCCCTGAAAGACTCGAAAAATTCAATTGCCGGCTGCAAATAGGCAGCATCTTTTTTAAGGTTAGCCTTTACTATTTCCCCGTAATAGAAGGTATATAACTCTCTTAAGTTGGCGGCTATTTCTCCCCCTTCTTCCAAGTTGAGGGTCGAATTAAGCTCCGTAATTATATCCCCTACTTTAAGCAGGTTATTATGGGCCTCTTCATACTTTTTCTCCCGAAGAGCATTTTCAGCCTGACGAAGAAACTTGACCGTTCCCGAATAAAGCATTATTAAGAGTTTTTCCGGTGAAGCTGTTTCGACAGCGGTCTGGCGGTAAGCGGCTTGTGGATTTCCATAAACACCTTGTTGTCGAGCGGCATTCATATAGTAACACCCCTAAAATATTATTTCCTCTCCTAAACCTTCCAGAATTATTTTCTCTATATTTTCGATCATATTTTAAATCTAAGTCTTAAAAATTATATCTTTCTATCTTTACTTGTCCCTACTTATTCTTATAAAAAGCATTCATGGAATCAATCTGTCCCTGTAGCCACTCGCTTTGGCTGCTGAGGCTAGCGAGTTGAGTCTCCAATCTTACGAACTTTAACCTGGTTGTTTCGGCGTATCTCTCTACCCTCTCTGTAAAGTCCGCCATCTTATCTTTTAAATCCGTAAGTTGTTTATCATACCCCTTAGAAGTCTTATCCAGAGTTCCCTCGTACCTGACCAGAGGGCGAAGATATTCATAAAGTATATTACCTAAACCTTGGGCACCTTGACTTTGCGTAGATTCCCTATGAGGCTCAACACCCCCGGCCGCTGCCCCAAAAAGATTAGCAACGCTTGAGGCGTTCTCCGTTAAAGCCTCGTTGAATTTAGCTGTGTCGAAGGATAAGGTAGCACTCTTGCCAAAGTTATCTCCGGAAGTTGTAAGCCCCACATCCGCTAAAATCTTGAAAGGCTCGCTAGGGTTATTCAGATTGCTGGAAACCATAGTTCTCAGCCTGCTTTGAATAGACTGGAGAGCAGGATCGGCAAATAAGTCCCCCTTGGTCTTTAAGTCTTTATCATACTTTAGCTTGCCTTCAATAAAAGACATTACGGAATTGTATTGGTCAACAAATGATTTTACCGTTGATTCCGCTCCGGAATAGTCTGCAGATACCTTGACAGTAACGGTAGTATCCACTGCCTCATCATTAATTGTTAGGGTCAGGCCGGGAACGGCAGTTGTTATCTTATTCTCCGCACTGGTAATCTGGGTTATGCCGTTGATTTCAAGTTTGGCATCCTTAGCCTGCTGACTTATGTTTAGGCTCTGGTCATCTCGCAGAATACCTAGATCATGAAGGACGCTACCACCGTTTAGCTCAGAAAAAGACGCAGCCTTTTCCAAGCCTGTTTCAGCGGAAAGCAAGGCTATTTTATAGCCGCCATCAACCTTGATAGCTGAGACACTAACCCCTATTTTAGAATTATTGATAGCTTTAGCTATTTCTTCAAGGCTATCTCCTGATTTTATACTAATTTCCGCAGTTTTATCCCCGACTTGAATTACAAAACTCCCGGCACTAACTGCAGTCGAAGACGCAGGGTCAGCTACCTCGATAGTCTTACTTACTGCGGTCTGAGCTACTGCCATTTGAACCACTTTAATATTATAGGTCCCCTGAGTGGTTCCTGATGTACTGCTCACAGCCAGAATATCCGGTTTACTGGAAGAAGCCTTGGTGCCCGCCCAGGTAGAACTATCCCGCAGTTTTTCCAAAGTTTTTTCCAAGGAGGATAGCCTGGTATTGACATCTCTCCAAGCATCTTTTTTGGTTTGCAGAACACTCTGCTGCTCTTGCATTTTATTTAGGGGCTGACTGTAATTATTAACCATAGCCTGAACGATCGCACTAAAGTCAAATCCCGACAACCCCGGTAAGGATAAATTTGTTGAACCGATGGACATCAGACTT
>CALBJS010000237.1 GCA_937892995.1 uncultured Peptococcaceae bacterium
CGATGTGAAGTAAATAACACTAGGGTACGCCCATCCATTACCTCCGCTATTTGCTTAATAAAAAATGCCGTTTTTGATGCTAAAGTTTCATCGGACCATTGATTGACCTGAAGATCATTAGCAATACAAAATAGCATTTGGTTATCATAGTCAAAAGGAGAATCAAGTTTTATACTATTATATCCCTCCACCCCAATGTCCCTTGCAAAATAGTCAAAATTATCGGCAATAGTTAAGGTCGCTGAAGTTAAAATCGTACTATTATTCTTACTAAAAACCTTTTCCCTTAGGATTCCTACGATATCAATAAAAGTATTTTTTAGATAGATTACATTATTCTTTTCTAGATATGTTACTCGAGCGTCTAGATCATTTTTGACTATTGCCTTCAATCCATCAATTATTTGAGTAAAATCGTTTTTGTTTTTTAGAATTTCAAATTTTACGTTTTCAAGCTGGTCACTTGTCAGACATAATAGGGAATTAAGTTTATTAAATACTTCAATAAGATCTGTTAACCTACTAATTAAATTTTCTATTGTTAATAATAATGTTGTAAGAACAGGCTTTCCTATCTTAGATTCATCTATACGGATATTTAATCTGCCGTCTAATATGTTTTGACACATCTTGAATAAATCTTTGGTTTGTTCCTTAATTCCAACACAACACATTGGAATCTTGGCTAGGTTATTATCGAATTCCGCCCAATTAACATTAGGATAGATCTCTACCCAAAAAAGCCGATTCTTTTTTGCGAGATTAGCTAAACTTCTTTTCCCCCCCAATATATTCTCAATCATTCTTAGGATCTGTTCAAGACTAATTTCAAAGCCTAGTTGTTTGAGTGCTGTCTGATAAACATTATGAGCCTCATCAATTATCAAATCACTGTATTCCGGAAGGATTTTATTATTTGTTTTTATGTCGGCTAAAAGCAAGGAGTGATTAATAACAATCAGATCAGCGTCTTCGGCTTTCCTCTTAGCCTTTAGTAAATAGCATTGCCTTGCGAACTGACAATCGCCCGGCTGACAATAAGGGTTATCCGCACCATATTTTTTCCATAATAGGCTTAGATTCTGCAGATAAGGAATTTCGCTGAAATCTCCTGTTAACGTTTCTCGTATCCAGGATAATATACCACTATAAACAAGTCGTTCATTCGGGGATGATTTATCGCTAGGCTTATCTTGATAAAAGTTTTTTAGACATAAATAATTGCTTTTTCCCTTTAATAAAGCAGACTTAAATCCGAATGGCATAATTTTTTGAAGGAAAGGTAAATCTTTAAAAAATAGCTGTTCTTGCAAGGTAATCGTATGGGTAGCGACAATGATTCGCTTGTTATTTTTTTTTGTCCACCATAAAGCGGGGATTAGGTAAGCAAGGGATTTCCCAGTTCCAGTCCCCGCTTCAATTATAGTATTTGTGGATTGAGTGAATCCTTCGATGATTGCCTGAACCATAGTAGCTTGAATAGTTCTATCCTCATAACCAGGGAAATTTTTAGAAAGCAGTCCACCATTTCGGAAACAGTTTACAACCCACTCAGAGGACATAGACATTTCCTCTGAGTGAATTAGATAATCTTCTGCAAAAAGATGAGTACCTGTACCCATAAAAGATAAACCTGTATTTATTGGGCGATCAGGATATTCTCTAATAATCTCCTTCTCTAATAAAAGGATAAATTGTTCGCAGCCGGTACCTGAGGTATATTCCTTTAGTTGACCAATATAACCCAGGTCTAAGCTTAATCCTTTTAACCAGCAAATGTTCAATACTTCCCAGGTCAACCTTACGTCTCTATGAGCAGGCGAACAATATTTTTTCTTTTTTATGTTTTCTTTAAGTTCTATTTTAGTACTAAGATCTTGAAGTCCATATTGATTTAAGGAGGGATAAAATATTATTAGAAGTTCCTGAATATTAATGAGCCCCTCATAGTAAAACTTAGTTCTAACAAGATCATTGAATCGAGAAATAGTTCCAATATCGAAAACAACTATGATTGAATCCTTAATAATATCCTTTATTTCTAAATTGTGTTTTTCTAAATCCTTGGTCCCCGGACGATCTGCATCTATGGAAAAAATCAAGTATCGAGGTCTAAGCCCTTGTTCTACTCTTAGAGCCGCAAAATGCCATTGCTCTCCAACTATTTTGGGAGGTATGAGAGAAAGTACTACAACAGGCTGCTTCAATTAACCTAAACTCCCTTCTTAACTAAAAAAGACAAAAACACATAGAATAAAAATCAGTATATATATTGAAAAACTCTTTTAAAAAGATGATATATCAGAGTCTGGAATCAGATATTGGGAACTCTTTCATGCTATACTATTTATAGCCTTAAGGATTTAGGAGGATGAGAATGAAGCTGATTTATCTACAGACCGATTTTCCCAATGGCAGATCACACATATTGATTCGAAACTTAGATTCAACAAATGTGGAACTTCTGCATTATGTCTTGGTACTCAGTAACAGAGGAAAACTCTGGGTAGATGTTTTTTGGCCTTATGACGATGAATCCGAAAGGTATACCTATAGTATTTCCGAACAACAGTTCTGGCGTACGTTCAGAGAATGGCGCCTTCAAGGACTTGTCCTTGGGGATAGTAGCAGAGTAGCTGAAATACTAGCCCGAAGGCAATTAGAACGTAAGAAAACAAGACATAAAATTTGATCAAATGTACTTGGTTATTCAAGGTTATTATCATTAGCTTTTGTTTTGTCTAATTTATAAATAAAAGCTAATACTTCTGCAACTACTTGGTAAAGTTCAGGCGGAATTTCTCTAGATAACTCTATTTGCATGAGAGCTTCAACAAGTGTTTCATTACTTTGAACCGGTATCCCGTTTTCTTTTGCAAATTCAATTATCTTTTGGGCTAATAACCCATCCCCTTTGGCTACAACCCTTGGCACATCAATTTGATCATAAGCCAAAGCTGCCGCCTTTTTGATACTTATCTTTTCTTTTTTCATCCCTTAATATCAACCCCACTCATATGTTTACCCATAATAAACCCTGAGAATTGAGGGTAGTCTTCAAATGTTTTGAGAGTAAACTTTTGAAGAGTTAATCCTAAATGAGCAAATTTTTTTTCTAGATCTTCATAAAATTTCCGAACTATAGGACCAAGGCCACTGACATTGTCATTTAGGATACAGATATTTATATTATTTTCATGTATTATTAGATCCGCTCCAATTATTCCAATATTTTGGGTTTCCATCTGCAAAGCGAGATGGCAATGATTAATATCGATCTTCTCTCCCTTTCGGGAACTTTCAATTGCAATTATACAGTTATAAATAAACCCATTATCTTGTAAAGGAAAACGCATTAGACAATAAGCATTTTTTTCGTTTCCAGTTTGTATCCACAACTGCTGACCGATTATTTCGTCTAACATTTGATTAATAATAGCCTTATCTTCACTAGTTAAAGAATCCCTATGGTTAGAGATAATTTCCAGTATCAAATATTTTATGGATAATAAAGCGGATTTTTGTTTTCCTTTTTTATGTTTGTAACTTTCATAAATCGTTCTTTCGTAATTTAACCCTAGGACATTATAATATTTTTCAATACTATCAATCCTTAAGCCACTTATCTCCGACCACTTTGGGATATTTCTCCACAACCTTGATATAAGGCTGTTCAATAGTGGATTTTCGCATGTTATTAAGGATAACAAACAGGAATTATTGTTAATAAATTTTGCCAGATAATCAGAAATATCAGGTTCCAAACCAAAGCCCCTAGTTATCAGAGTAAAAACTTGCTCCTTAGATAAATTATTTATCCTAGGATTGTTTAGATTCTCTCTGATCAAAACAATTCCCTTTTCATTAGCTTCTTTGACCGCCGCCCAGAAACGTTCTCCTGTTTGAATTTGGGCTTCTAGTTTTGCACTAATTAGTTTACCATTAAGAGAGATTAATCCTTCTTGATTATAGTCAATGCTTTTTACCTCTACTAAGAGACGTTGCCCAACTTGTAAAGTAGACAAATTAATATCAGGAAGCATATTACTAGGAAGATTAAAATTGTTTATTTGCATTGCCAACTAACCTTTCTAACAATAATCCTTCTATCTTAGAATAGAAAATAGTTATTATTAATGATAGTATCTTTATAAAACTTTAAAGGACCAATGTAATGAGTATCTTCGAAACCATAATGTTGATATGTTTTGGCTTTGCTTGGCCTTTTTCTATCTACACTTCCTATAAAACCAGAACAGCAAAAGGGAAAAGCGTTTTCTTTCTAATTGTATTACTTATCGGCTATTTTTCTGGTATTATGCATAAGATCTTCTATTCCTACGATTTAATTATTATCCTCTATATTATTAATTTTTGTCTCATTTCAATAGATACACTTTTATACATTCGGAATAGACGGCTTGATGTGATGAAGAAAGAGAACTCTTCCATTTGAAAATGTTCTATTATTAAGTTTAGGCCATAGTCTATGGAACAGCAAGGGATGTCGCAAAACTACTTTTTTTAAGTAGTTAACGATGCCATCTTTAAATAAAAAGAAAGAACAAGCTAAAATATATGGCTAAAGTGTTTAATTATTATTGTGTAATCTTGTTGTTGGCCTAACTTAATTATACAGCACGACGGACTCTTCGGAGCTCGCAGTTAGTATTTAAGAGCAAAAAAGGGCTGCTACACAACGAAATTATTATAGTTCGTTGTGCAGTAGCCCTTACATTCTCTCTGTTTACATTTTAGCATTTATCATTTTTACGAGATCTTGTTTGCTTTTAAAACCAATAGTTTTATCCACTTCCTCGCCATTCTTGAAAAGTAGAAGAGTAGGTATACTCATTACACCATACTTAGCCGCAACCTCACTATGCTCATCAACATTTAATTTTCCTATGACAACTCTGCCTTGATACTCTGCGGCGAGTTCTTCAATAACCGGGGCAATCATTCTACAAGGGCCACACCAAGCGGCCCAAAAATCAACTAGTACAAGTTGCTCGGACTTAAGAACATCGGCTTCCCAGTTTTCCGTTGTAAAGGTCTTAACATTTAAACCTGCCATATAAAATCCCTCCATTTTTACTATTTAATGAATCTATTAAGGACATTGATTAAATTATCTAAAGCTTCATCGTTTTCTGCTTTAAGAGCATCCTTTAAACAAGTTCTGGAATGTTCTTCAAAAATAAGAACTCCTACTTTGTTCATTGCAGCTCTTACAGCAGCAACCTGAATCAAGATATCGGAACAACTCTTTTCTTGTTCAAGCATCCGTTGTAAACCTTTGACTTGGCCCTCAATCTTTTTCAGACGTATTTGGATATCCTTTTTCGATTCACTACCAGTTTTAGATTCCATTGTACATCTCCCTGGGTACCCCTATAGGGTATGTTTGTTATAATTATATCTGTACCATAAGACCTTGTCAATATATTTTTGCACTATTTACCTAAATATCCGAGAAATACTTTGATTCCCTAGCCAACTGTCGGTTAGGGTAACAACAGGATAAAGAATACTGATAATTCAGTTATGAACTAATTAATAATTAAATTATTGTTTGCCTTTGACGTCCAACTTAATATGAAGTTCCTTCAACTGGTCTATGGCAACCGAAGAAGGTGCCTGGGTTAGTAAACAACTAGCACTTTGGGTCTTGGGAAATGCGATTACATCCCTAATATTATCCCGGCCGGTCAGGATCATGATAAGCCTGTCCAGACCAAAAGCAATTCCTCCGTGAGGAGGAGTCCCATATTCAAAAGCTTCCAGCAGGTATCCAAATTTATCTTTGGCTTCTTCCGGGCTTAAACCAAGAAGGTCAAAGATTTTTTCTTGAACCTCCCTCTGATGAATCCTGATACTACCTCCACCGAGTTCCATCCCGTTTAGTATCACATCATAGGCTTTGGCTCTAACTTTGAGAGGCTCGGATTCCAGCAAGGAGATATCTTCATCCATTGGGCTGGTAAACATATGATGAATCGCGACACATCTCTTTTCTTCTTCGTCATATTCCAAAAGAGGGAATTCCGTCACCCAAAGACAATTAAATAATCCAGGGGAAATAAGTTCCAACTTCTTGGCTAGTTCCAATCGCAAATTTCCTAGTGCATTGTGAACAACAACCTCTTTATCTGCAACAAAGAACATAATATCCCCTGTTTCTGCACCCATCGTGCTTACTAAGTTATCAATTTCTTCTTCTGTGAAAAACTTCAATATTGGAGATTTCATGCCGTCTTCAGTCATTACGATATAGGCAAGACCTTTTGCACCATAGATTGAAACAAATCTGGTCAAAGCATCAATCTCTCTTCGGGGCATCCCTGAACAGTTCTTGGCACAAATTCCTTTAACCCTTCCACCTTTAGAGATCACATCTGTAAAGACTTTAAAGCCTGCTCCCCTTACAACATCTGCTACATCGATTAGCTCCATGCCAAAACGAGTATCCGGTTTATCCGAACCATAGCGTTCCATTGCTTCCCTATAGCTCAAACGAGGGAACGGTATTGGAATATCAATACCATCAACTTCGAGAAAAACTTTAGTAATTAGTTCTTCCATAAGAGATAAGATATCATTGATGTTGATAAAAGACATTTCCATATCAAGCTGGGTAAATTCCGGCTGACGATCGGCCCGTAAATCTTCATCCCTGAAACAACGAGCAATTTGAAAGTATTTTTCCATACCTGATACCATTAACAATTGTTTGAAAATCTGTGGAGATTGAGGCAAGGCATAGAAACAACCCTGATTAATCCTGCTAGGTACAAGATAATCTCTTGCCCCCTCAGGAGTCGACTTAGTCAGTATTGGGGTCTCAATCTCCAGAAATCCTTTTTGATCAAGGTAATTTCTGATGATTTGCATTACTTTATGTCTGATCATAAAAACATTCTGCATTTCAGAACGTCTAAGATCTAAATACCGATATTTTAGTCTAACACTTTCATCAACTTCAAGATTATCCTGGATATAGAAAGGGGGAGTCTTCGCTTTATTTAAGATGTTAAGGCTTTCAGCTAGCACCTCAATATCACCTGTTTTCATATTAGGGTTTTCTGAGCCGCTCGGTCTTAACCTTACTTTTCCTTCGACTTGAACAACAAATTCCGAACGAAGCCTTTCGGCCATTTTAAAAACATTACCTAATATGTCCGGGTTAAATACTACTTGAACAATTCCGGAACGATCTCTTAGATCGACAAAAATAACGCCTCCATGGTCCCTTCTGGTTTGAACCCAACCAAATAAGCGTATAGTTTGTGCAACATTTTCCTTTTTTAAAGTCCCGGCACTAGTTCTTCCTTCTAACATTGTCATCCTCCTATAGCAAGTATTTGCTATTTTTCATATTTTTAAGCAGATATTTCTTGATTGCTCCCCTGGAAATTTCGCTCTGATCTCCTAATCTCATGTCTCGCACAATGATGGCGTCTTTCGCTAATTCTTCGTCTCCCAGGATCAAAACATACCTGACGCCCTCCCGATCTGCATACTTCATCTGACTTTTGAGACCTCGACCCATTAAATCCATAAGTGCTGAAACTCCATCCTGTCTTAATTCACTTAAGATTTTAAATCCCTCTTGACGTGCTTGAGCACCTAAGGCAGCGATTAATACTTTATTTTCCTGGTCATTATCTATCGCAACCTTCTGCTTGTCTAAAACTGCGAGTATCCGCTCAATACCCATAGCAAAACCAATACCCGGGGTAGAAGGCCCCCCTATTTCTTCTACCAATCCATCATAGCGGCCTCCACCGCAGATGGCACTTTGTGCCCCAATCCCTTCGGCCATGACCTCAAATGCTGTTCTTTGATAGTAGTCAAGCCCTCTCACCATTTTGGGATTAATCCTATATTCAATTCCACAGTCCCTCAGAGCTTGCTGAACTTTAGCGAAATGTTCCTTGCATTCCTCACAAAGAGTATCCAAAGTAGTAGGGACATCTACTGTCAGGGCTTGACATCCCTTATTCTTACAATCTAAAATCCTCATTGGATTTTTCTCGAAACGGTCTTGACAATCTAGGCAAAGATCGCTTTTTCGCTCCTGTAAATAGTACTGCAACTGACTACGTTGTTCGGTTCTACAGACCGGACAACCCACAGAATTAAGATGCACCTCTAATCCTTTAAGGCCGATCCTTCTGTAAAATTCCCAGATAAGGTGGATTACTTCGGCATCAACCAGCGGATCTTGAGCCCCTAGGACTTCCGCCCCAAACTGATGAAATTGCCTGTAACGTCCGGCCTGGGTGTTCTCATAACGAAACATAGGGCCAAGATAATACAATTTTACAGGCTGAGGTTGAGCATAGAACTTATTCTCAACATAAGCCCGACAAACCGAAGCGGTCCCCTCCGGCCGCAAGGTGATCGACCTTTGTCCTTTATCCAGAAAAGTATACATTTCTTTATTTACTATATCTGTAGTCTCCCCAACCCCTCTCTGAAAAAGTTCAGTGGCTTCAAAGATAGGGGTTCTAATCTCTTGATATCCGAACTCAGAACAGATTTTTCTGATCTGAGTTTCAAGGAAATGCCATCTTTTGATGGTCCCGGGAATAATATCCTGAGTACCTTTAGGACGTTGAATAACCATATCTATTCCTCCTATAATAATAAAACATTATAACACAATTATCCTTAACACTCATCAATTCCTAAAATTTTTTAGTCAAAAGCCATGTTCTTCTCTTAAAACTCTCTTGCGCTTTAAGTGGACTTCCCTAAAACCTTTTAGATAATGCTTAAGGTCTATAGGGTTATAAATATTGATATGTCCGGAATTTCCTTTAAGTATTTTGCTAGTAGCTCCTGCCCCCAAGCCAATAATATTCTGTTGTTCTTCAATGATAGCCATATTGTAGCGACACTCCTTACCCTCCAAAGCATAGCCGACATTCTCCAGATTACCGACGATATATTTTTGCCTGTAAAGATAATAAGGATTAAGTCCGGCCGACTTGATCTGTTGTGCAACCTCAGATTGGATGCCCAGCCAGTTTTGACAAGAACTATGTTCATAGTTCTCGTCCCAGGCTATTGATCCCTTTTTTAGAGCCAAAGCGTGAACTGTTAAATTATCAGGCCGTAAGGTAAGTACCTTTTCCACCGAATCCCTAATCTCATTAGGTCCTTCTCCTGGGAGACCAAGAATCAGATCCATATTAATAACCCAATCAGAAAGCTCCCTAGCTAAACCATAACATTTCAGAACATCTGTGACTAGATGATTTCTGCCTATTTTCCTTAAGGTTTGCTCCTGCATCGATTGGGGGTTAATACTAAGGCGATTTACCTGATAGTTCTTCAGAATGATGAGCTTTGCATAATCTATGGTATCAGGCCTTCCAGCTTCAACCGTATACTCTATTTGGTCATCCATCTTAATGTTCTTAAGAATAACCTGAAAAAGCATCTCCAGTTCAGTAGCGTTCAGTATTGTAGGAGTTCCTCCGCCGATATAAATACTATCTGCTTTTAGCCCCAGCTCTTTCATCATTTCCCCGGTGAGCTTCACTTCCTGATAAAGTGCATCTAAATAATTCTGAAACAATCCCCTATTCTTGACAGATAACTGAGTGGACGGAAATGAACAGTAAAAACAGCGGGACGGGCAAAACGGGATAGTGAGAAAAACTGAGACCAGGTCGGGTCTTTCTTTAATTTTAAGTAAATACGGCCTTTGAATCTCGTTAATGGTCCGAAGAAGATTGGCTTTTTCCTCTGAAACCATATACAACTCCGTAAGTATCCTAGCCTGAGTTTCTTTATTAAGTCCCAAGTCTTGCATTCGAAGAATTAGTTTACCTGGTCGAATACCGGAAAGGATGCCCCAAGGGAGTACCTCTCCGGTAAATTCGGTCAAAAATATGTAAATTGCCCTTTTGAGTAGGATTTGAAAGAAAGGCTCTTTTCCGGGAAGCGGTAAACCATTAGTTCGAAAATCAATTACCTGGCAGAAAAAAACTTGATTATTCTCCATAATACGAATTTCAAAAGCGTTAGGCACTTTAGTGTTTACTTCAATTTTTAGAGTAAAAGTAGGAAATAATTCTTCTTTGGCTGAATTCATCCTAATATTTTTACCCGTAAAAAAAGCTGCTATGATTGAATTGCAGCTATTAAGCGTTTTTTGTTCTATTGTTGAACTGATAATGTCAATTGCACCACTCATTATCCAAATACCCCGTTAATATAGGGGTTGAATCTTCTTTCTCTACCGATGGTCGTGGTAGATCCATGACCAGGAAATACTCGAATTTCGTCATTTAAAACCAGAAGCTTATCTTGGATACTCTTTAATAACTTTTTTGTATCTCCTCCAGGGAAATCGGTTCGGCCTACGGAACCATCAAACAGAGTATCTCCACTTAATAAACCATCCTTGGTTAATAAAGAAATGCTTCCAAGTGAATGTCCGGGGGTATGTAGAATTTTTACTTTCATCTCTCCTACGGACAGTTCTTGATTATCTTGAAGAATTGCTTCCGCAGGGGAGATGCTTAAATCCCTTCCAGAGTATCGTGAAAGATTTTTCAAAGGGTTGGTGAGCATTTCGGCATCATCCAGATGAATAGCAACCTCGACTTTAAGTTCATTTCTCAACTCTTCTACTGCTCCGATATGATCAAAATGTCCATGTGTAAGCACAATGAGAGAAATATCCTTACAGCATTCCTCCAACCAGCTAAGAATCCTTTTGGCTCCAGCCCCAGGATCTATAAGGATGGCTTTTTGGGTATGATCACAGGAAAGGAGATAGCAATTTACTCCCATGCCTGGAGTGACTATACTTTCGATCATTTTTTCACCTCTTATCTTAGAAATTCTTTTTACTATCGAGCAGAATTGTAACCGGACCTTGGTTAATAAGCTCAACTTCCATATTGGTTTGAAATTCACCAGTCTCAACAATTATACCTTTTAGGCGAATAGTATTCACTAGTTCATCGAATAAGGTTTTAGCTATTCCTGGAGGAGCTGCATCTGAAAAACTAGGCCTCTTGCCTTTTCGACAATCCCCAAAAAGCGTAAATTGGGATACTAGTAGTAATTCTCCCTTAACATCGACTAGTGACAAGTTCATCTTACCTTCATTATCTTCGAAAATCCTTAGTCCTATGATCTTTTCTGCAAGCCATTCGATATCTTGCTTACTATCTTCAGATCCAATGCCTATTAAAGCTAATAACCCCGTCCGGATCTTTCCTACTACTTTGTCATTAACTTTTACAGCCGCGTGACTGACTCTTTGAACGACACAGCGCATTAACGATTCCCTCCACTTTGGAGTCTTTCTACCACGGTAACGTCCTTAACTCTGCGTATTCTATGCAATACAAAGTTCAAATGCTCAAGATTGCGAGCCTCAATCTTCAATTGAATATGAGCTACTTTATCTTTACCTACCTTGGCATATATCCCTAACATATGGGTTCTAGTATCCATTATAACATTCATAATGTCCGTAACTAGACGTGCCCTGTCCAATCCAATAATTTCAATGTCTACGGGATAGACAGACTCGATGTTCTTTTCCCACTCAACTTCAATAAAACGTTCTTGTTCTTCTGCTGTCATCCCAAGTAGTTCATTACAGTCTTTGCGGTGTATTGACACACCTCTTCCCCTAGTTATGAACCCCACTATTTCGTCCCCCGGTAAAGGGTTGCAACAGCGCGAAAAACGAATAAGAATATTATTTACCCCTTTAACCGTAACTCCTTGAGAAAACTTAGGAGGGACTTTTTGATCTCCTTTAGTTGGATATCGGGGAGATTCAACTTCCTCCCTAATAACCTCATCTTTTAAGCGAATTAGAGCTCTTTTAAAGGTAATAGCTCCATCCCCAAGGGTGGCATATAAGTCCTCTATTCCATTAAAATTAAAACTTTTAGCAAGTACCAATAAGTTATCGTTTTTTAAAGCTATTGCCGGTTCCATTCCTAATTTGCGAGCTTCTCTCTCTAACCCTTCACGTCCCCTAACGATATTTTCTTCCCTTTTTTCTTTTCTAAACCATTGGCGAATTCTATTTTTTGCTTGGGAAGTCTTCACTAGACAAACCCAATCTCTGCTTGGACCGGTCGGAGTTTTTGTGGTCAAGATCTCAACTATATCGCCATTTTTCAATTTAGTGTCCAAAGGAACAATGCGCCCGTTGATTTTGGCTCCTATACAGCTATGCCCTACATAAGTATGAACACGGTAAGCAAAATCTATGGGACAAGAATCAGCAGGTAACTCGACAACATCTCCTTTGGGGGTAAAAACAAAAACTGTGTCCGCAAATAAGTCCACTTTAAGTGATTCCATGAACTCCCCCGCATCTCTGGAATCATGTTGCCATTCTAAAAGTTGACGTAGCCAGGAGAGTTTCTGTTCGAAATTATTTTCAACTTTTTTACCCTCTTTATATTTCCAATGAGCCGCAATACCATACTCGGCAGTTCGATGCATTTCCCAGGTTCTGATTTGAATTTCGAAGGGTTCACCATGACTGCCAATGAGAGTTGTGTGCAAAGACTGGTACATATTTGGTTTGGGCATTGCAATATAATCCTTAAACCTCCCTGGAATGGGTTTCCAAAGAGTATGAATAATCCCTAGAGCCCCATAACAGTCATTAACAGTCTCTACCACCACCCTAATAGCTGTTAGATCGTAGATTTCACTAAGATTCTTATTCTGACTGACCATCTTTTTATAGATACTATAGAAATGTTTGGGGCGACCGGCGATATCAGCCTCTATCCCTACTTCCTCAAGCCGAATATTCAATTGCTCGATGACTTCATTGATTTGCTCTTCTCTTTCTTTTCTCTTATACGCGATACCTTCAACTAAGTCAAAATATTCCTGAGGATTAAGAAATCTAAAGGCTATATCCTCCAGCTCCCATTTTATCCGAAAAATACCTAACCTATTAGCTAAAGGGGCATAGATCTCGAGTGTTTCCCGTGCTATCTCCTTTTGCTTTTGTGCAGTTTGAAACTTCAGAGTCCTCATATTATGCAACCGATCTGCAAGCTTGATGAGAACCACCCGAATATCCTTGGCCATAGCGAGAAACATTTTACGGAGGTTTTCAACCTGAACTTCCATCTTGCTTTTATATTCAATTCTGCCCAATTTAGTAACCCCGTCAACCAATCCGGCTACTTCATCTCCGAATTTTTTCTTAATGTTATCCAGGGTTTGTTCAGTGTCTTCGGCTACGTCATGAAGTAAAGCGGCAATAATCGTCGAATCATCCATCTCTAGTTCTGCAAGGATTAACGCTACCTCCAATGGATGATGAATGTATTCCTCGCCCGAATTACGCAGTTGACCCCGGTGAGCCTCTTCTGCATAGCAATAGGCTCTTTCGATTCTATCAATATTATATTGGGCACTGTTTAGAGTTAAAGCTTCTTTAAGTTCATCGAAATTCATAAGTCACCTCAGGATTTTTCTTTATTCAAGATATCGGCTTGCCCAAAAATAAGCAGAAAGCATTAACTTAACATCCTAAAGCGAAGAGAACTCTGTAAGTCCGCCTTCTTTTCCCGATTCAACCTTAATAAAAATGGGCCTGCACCCCCAAGCCAACTGACCAGGCCTAGTTCCTCAAATATTCTTACAATATGCATTCTCTTTCTGATATCCAGCTGGTTATCTATATTAGGGTTCCAATAAATAAGATTTGTCCCTTCAGCCATACCCCTTAAGTCCCTATAGAGTTCTACCAACATCTGCCTAGTTAATTCCTTTCCATCTATCTCTGACACATAGGGATTTTCTTTCACTATTAAGTCTAATTCATCTTCTGAACAGGCTACTTCAGAAAGACTATCACCGCATGATTGACGATAATCTTTAAGTATAGCCTGAATCTTTTCTTCTCCGTAATAATTATTTACTTCAAGACTATATATAATATCAATTATCTCCATATTTTTCAATTGTTCAAGTTCATTGCCTTTCTTAAATGCTAAGGCCTCTAGCATTTGATTATCTGATTCTAAGATTAGCTTCAAATGTTCACCTTCCTTGCCTAGAGGAAGAATTTTTTTTATCGTTAACCTATTGGTCATAAGAAGAGGTGCCGGATTACCTACTCCGAAAGGTGCCATCTGTTCCAGTTCTTTTGGAAGGTTTAATTCAATCTCTTGACACGGAATGACCGAGTCTATAATAAAATGTTCCTTGTAGTTTAGGCCACTATCCACAAAACTCCTGTTGAGCCCCTCTCTGAAGGGTTCAATGTTATTAGTGGCAAGAGTAAATCCAGCCGCCTGCTTATGGCCACCAAATTTACTTAATAATGAAGATTGTTTTGTTAATTCCTCAAGAACATGGTAATCAGGAATACCCCTGGCTGACCCTTTTCCAATTTCTCCTTCTTCAGAAATCAAATAGACCGGTCGTTGAAAACGCTCTACCAATCTTGAAGCCACTATCCCTATCACACCATGATGCCAGTTTGGGGAAGATAAAACAATGACTTCAGGAAGAGGACCTTTCGTCAAAGTCTCCTCTGCATCTTGAAATATTGCTCTCTCCGTAAGTTGCCTCTGGTAGTTTTCTCTACTTAATTCCTTAGCGATATCTAAAGCACTTTCATATTCTTCTTCCAAGAAAAGATTTAAGGCTAATCGAGCGGTATCCATTCTTCCTGCGGCATTGATCCTTGGAGCCACTATAAATGACATTTGACCTGCTTTTAGTTTCTTTCCGCTTAAGCCACATTCATCAAGAATTGCCCGAATACCAAAATGCTTAGTGTTTTCCATGACTTTTAACCCATATTTAGCAATTATTCGATTCTCTCCAACAAGTGGGACAATATCTGCAATAGTACCTAAGGCCACAAGGTCTAGATACTCCCTTTCTGTACCAACTATCTCTAATGGAAGATTGAAATGAGTGAATAAAGCTTGAACAAGTTTATATGCTACCCCTACTCCAGCCAGATGCTTAAAAGGATACCCTGAGTCATCCATCTTAGGATTTAATATCCCTACTACGGATGGAAGTAACTCTGGGGGCTCGTGATGATCAGTTATTATAACATCAACTCCATGACTTAATGCCAATTGAGTTTCTTCAACTGCAGTGATACCGCAATCTATCGTAATAATCAAAGTAACATTATTCTCTGCGGCTTTTAGAATTATGTCCTTATGCAACCCATATCCTTCTTCTCTGTTTGGAATATGGACGATGACATTAAAACCAAAGTTCTTAAGAACTTTAAAGATTAATGCTGTCCCGGTTACCCCATCGGCATCATAATCTCCATATACGAGAATTTTTTCACTGGAATTTAATGCTTTCTCCAGTCTCAAGATTATTTTTTGCATATCTTTAAATAAAAATGGGGAATGCAAATCAAATAAAGAAGGCCTTAAGTAATCAAGAATGCCCTCAACAGAAGAAAATCCACGATTCTCAAGTATGTTAATAATACTTGGGGGAATTAAATCTTTATTCAAACATTGTAAATTTGGATGCTTGCTTTGTGATAAACTCCACATGTTAGTCATTTTAACCCTCGGTTTATCTTTTCGATAACTACTCTTTTAAACTATATTAGCCTAGACAGTATCTTTGCTTGCATTACTTTCAGGAACTTTTTTATTACTCTTTACTCTTTTTGATTTTTCTTTGCAACATCGCTATCATTTGAAGATGGCTTGGCACTTGAGATGTCTATCGGATCTGTATCTGCGGTTTTTTTTGCTTTATATTCCAGTTTCGGTCGTTTTCCGATTTGGTGTTTTAACTCTCGCCAAAGTGCAAGACAAAACATTAGTAAAGCACCGGCAAATACTGAGCAGAAAATCACCAATACTAATGGTAGATCAGTGGACCATACTAAGAATTGTACAGGGACTATAGCCGCGTTTTGTACTGCAAAAATCACTATTATTAAAGCAATGATAATGGAAATCAATAGAATAAACATACCTTTCCCTCCATGAAACATATTTTTAAAAATACCTTGTCTAGCCTTTATCCTTTAAAAACGTAAATCGTATTTTAGTAAAGCATATTTCCTATGATAATCCATCCAGTTGAAAAAATAAACTTAAAGATTAATTGTCGGTATTGCTCTCTTGAAATTTCTCTAGATGCGAAAACCAAGGGAATACCAATAATAAGAGACCACAAAGTGAATGCAGGTAAGAGAGGTAAAAAAACTCCAAAAATTAATAAAGTGGTAGCTGAACCGGTAGTAACCTTGATAATCCCTAGTTGGTGAGTCCTTTTATCAAAAATAAAGTATATAATCAGACCGAAAAAAGCAAAAAGAAGAATAATTATTTCCCAGAACCAAAAGCCATACCGATAATTAGCATTAGCAAGAAAATTAATAATTGAAATTATCCCTAATGAAAAATAAATCCCCTTGCTGCCCCAGAACAGGGAAAGACCTGCAACAGAGATAAGGAAAAGTTCCAGGAGAAGGTATTCGAAAAACAAAACTTTTTCACCTAACTTTTAAAACAGCTTATAACCTAGTATTTCCTGTTAATCCTGGAATAATTATGTTTCAGTAAAAAAATGCTACCATCTATCATGGCAGCAGATCAATAGAAATTATTTATACTTCTCTTGCAGCCTTTGGACCCCTGCACATGGCTACCTTTCCTGTCCTTACGATCTCCGTTATCCCATAATCCTTTAATAACTCACACATCGCATCTATTTTCATCTCTTCTCCAGTCAGTTCGATTATCATTGTTTTCTTATTTACATCAACAATATGTGCCCTAAATATTTCTACAATATTTACTATATCTGCCCTATTTTCAGGTGATGCTTTCACTTTAATTAAAGCCAACTCACGGTGAACTCTATCCTGGCCGGTAAGGTCTATTATCTTAATAACATCAATTAGTTTAGAAAGCTGATTAACAACTTGTTCTAATTCATATTTATCATCTGCTTCGACTACTATGGTAATCCTAGTCATATCCGGTTCTTCAGTATAACCTGCCGCTATACTCTCAATATTAAAGGCCCTACGGCTTATTAACCCGGAAATATGGGTTAAAACCCCGGGCTTATTCTCAACAAGAACGGCTAATGTGTGTTTCATACTCTACCCTCCCATGATCATCTGGTCTAAACCTGCTCCCGCAGGTACCATCGGCAAAACATCTTCATCTTCTGGGATACAGATGTCAACCAAAAACGGCCCTTGAGAGGAGATAGCATTCTTTAAAACAGCCGCCATCTCTTCTTTATTTGTCAATCTAGTCGCAGGTAATCCCATGGCTTGAGAAAGTTTGACAAAATCAGCATTAGTCTTTAGGCGGGAGTGC
>CALBJS010000238.1 GCA_937892995.1 uncultured Peptococcaceae bacterium
AAACGGTCCGGGCCGCTAATCCTCTTAGGCTCCGGCAGCCGGGCTAAGACCGGGTTGTTTATGGCTCCTGTCCCTCCTATGACTTCAGTCTTGGTCACAGAATACTTATTCAAAGTATCTTCGATACTTGGGACGAGGGTGTTAGCAGAAGTCAGGAGAATCGGTTTCCCCTGGTAGGCGGCGTGGGAAGCGGCAGAGATCGCATCGGGGAAGTTGGCACTGTTGACCACTATAGCCTGCCCTTTGGTCTTGAGCTTACTCGCTACGGCAGCAGCGGTCAAGTAACGATCTCCTCCTGCTATCCTTTCCACTGCAGCCAGGCTCCTAAGCTTGTTCTCGACGTTTAAGGATACCGCACCGGTTCCTCCCAGGATAAAGATCTTCTTGGGCTGGAAAGCCGCTATAGCCTGCGAGACTTCCTGAGGAAGTCTGTCCGAATAAGTGAGCAGAATCGGAGCCTGGAATTTATAAGCGAGAGGCGCTCCTGCCAAGGCATCCGGGAAGTCATCGGCTCTGGCTAAGACAATGGTGTCCGCTCCGGTGGGAAAAGCCTGCTGGGCTATTTCCAGGGCCGTAGTGATGCGGTCCTCACCGTAAATTCGCGAGGTCTCCGGTTCGGGACTTAAACCCAGCCGATAGGTCCCCGGTTCGAAGATCGTGACTTCTATTTCGCCGGCAGATTTCGGGGCACCTCCCCCTGCTCGAATCCAGCGGGAATTACTCCATTTATATAGGTAAGCTATTTTTTGTCCCTGATTATCTTGTTGAATAATTTTCAGTTTTAAGCTTAAAGCCTTCTCGGCGAGAGCTTCACCCCATTTAATATGAAAAGCTTCACTTGCCGGAATGATTCCGTTCGGAAAGTCACCGGGTGGTTTTACACTTGCAAGGGAGATTGTTATCCTTCCTCCTATGCCATTTTGATCTACTTGGAGGGGAAAAGTCCCCGGGGATACTGTGAGGATGGCTCGCGGTTCTTCAGCTTCACTTACGGCATAAATCTTACCGCCCTCCCAGCCCAGAGCGGCCGGTGAAGGGAAGGAACTCTGTTCTCCTAAGACCTTAAGGGCCCGGTAAGCATCGAGCCGACCATAGCCATAGTTCTTATCCCGGCCTTCCTTCCCTAGATCATAAGCTGAACTAAACAGGGCTTGCTTAATATCTGTAGAGGTGAGATAAGGATATTTGCTCCAGAGCAAGGCCGCCGTCGCCGAGACAAAGGGAGCGGCGATAGAGGTGCCGCTGGAATAGGAACAGCCTTTCTCGGTCTCGGACCAGTAGCTCGTCAGAATCTTCTCACCTGGTGCACTGAGGATGACTTCGGGTCCTGTGCGGGAAAAGTCGGTGATTATATCATTCATATCGACCGCCGAGACTGCCAGGACATGAGGATTGGCCCCGGGATAGGAGACACCGGTATTTACTGTGGAAAGCTGAGGACTCTGAGAGGTATAAGACTCTGTCTGAGAGTCTTGAAGATTCCCTGAGGCAGCTACTAAGAGACAGCCTTTATTGACAGCATATTGGATAGCATCATCTAGGACCTTGGCTTGCTCCTCGGAGCCGATACTCATGTTAATGATCTTAGCCCCGTGATCTACAGCCCAGACAAGCCCGTCAGCGATGATGGTATCTTCGCCTTCACCTTGCTTGTCCATGGCTTTAATGGGCATGATCTTAGCGTTATAGGCTATGCCGACTATGCCCTTATCATTAGGGCGAGCAGCGATCACTCCGGCCATGGCGGTTCCGTGGCCATTATCATCCTGGTCGGCACCGGGTAAAGCACTGCGGGTAAAAGCATTATAACCCTGGACCAGACTACTCTCAGTGAGATCTGTGAGGTCCGGGTGCGTGAGGTCCACTCCGGTATCGACCACAGCGACTATTACTCCCTCACCTGTTACCCCCTCTTCCCAGACCCGGGGTGCTCGAACTTTCTGCAAAGCCCACTGCAGTTCATATTCGGGATCGGTGATCTTGACCGGATTAGCTAGGGAAGATGGTTCGCTGCTTACCCGATAAGTTCCGCTCCACTCGGCCCCTAAGACACCCGGAAGGGTAAGAACTTCTCTAAGGGTATCTTCTTTCTTCAGAAGGTCTTTATATTCCAGGGTACAGTAGTTTAAGGGTCCGGTCCTGACCAGTTCCCCACCGCTTAGCACGGCCAGGCTCTGAAGATCAGTACCGGAAGCGACTTCGACTACCAGACGTTCTGCTTGGGGATCATAGTCCTTGGTGACCGGCGGTACAGAGGGACGTTTCTCTTGTACCGCTATGGGCAGAGCGGTACAAGAGAAACGTCCCGGATCGCCAAACAGTATGACAATTGATAATAATATGGTGAAGATAATCTTTCCTTGCTTGGTTATTTGCTTAGGCATTTTTAAAACATCTCTTTCTTATTGCTTTAGTTTCGTTTTTCTTAATACTTTCCTCAGAATGGTAATTGTCCTTTTTTTACATCCTATTTTAACATATTTAAGCTTATAATTATATTTCTGCCCAAATCTTATATTCACTCTTTTTCGTCAAGATACTGATTTTTCCTATATTTACTACAGGACTTTTGCTTGCTATGGCGAAATACATCTAAGATAATATATCTATTGTCGATATATAAAAAAGATTATCCAAAAGGAGAAAAGAGATGTTCAGAGACCTTTTTAATACTAAGACTTCTTTTAAGGGGGAGCCTTCCAAAGGGTTCCTTAAAAAAACTATCGCCACCCTGACTATTGCTTCGATGTTAACAGGCAGTATGTTTATGGGGTGGGGAAATTCCGTACCCAGTGCTTATGCCGATGATACCGAAAATGCCGAAGCTTATGCTGAAGTTCCCATATCTAAGTCCTTCCAGCGCTTTGCCGGCGACTCCCGCTATGAGACTGCGGTAGAGATCTCCAGTAAAAACTGGTATGAAGCTTATAGTGTGGTTCTGGCCCGCGGGGATGCTTTCCCCGATGCCCTAGCCGGGGCCGTGTTGGCTAATAGCGGAGCGGTGGGCGGCCCCCTCCTGCTGACTGAATCCGGATATTTACGTCCTGAGGTCCTGCAGGAGATGAAAAGGCTGAACACTTCTTCAGTCTTCATCCTGGGGGGCCCAAATGCCATCTCCGCAAGTGTGGAGAAAAAGCTTCAAGAAAACGGTTTCCAGACCTACCGCATCCAGGGTAACGACAGGTATGAGACTGCTGCCGGGATCGCTACGGTAGCCATAGAAAGCAGTACCAAAGCTTTTCTGGCTTCGGGTAATACCTTCGCAGATGCCTTAAGTATTTCTTCTTATGCCGCAGCCAAAAATATTCCTCTCCTGCTCACCGATCCTAAGCAGGTTCCGAGTGCAACTCTAGATGCCTTGCAGAGGATGGGTGTGACGGAAGTCACTCTGATCGGGGGGGAAAGTGCTATCAGCCTGGCCGCCGAAGAACAGCTGAAAAAAGCGGGGTATACTGTAACCAGACTTAGCGGTCCGGACAGATATCAGACTAATATCGCCATCTTAAATGACCTTGATTTTGACACTGAAACTATGGTAGTGGCTACCGGGACGACCTTTCCTGATGCCCTGGCAGGCTCGGTCTTAGCTGCCAGGCAGAATAACCCCATTATCCTGGTTCCTAAAGAAGAAGGACAACTGGAAAATACACCAACTACCTCCTACCTGAATACTAATAGAGCAAATGTGAATAATTTCTTCATTTTAGGAGGTTGGAGTGTCATTAATTATAAAGTAGAAAATATCGTAAGAATGGGTAAATCTAACCCCAGGATATCTCTGCAGTTCTGGAATGGTTACGCTAATAGGGGGGAATACGAAAAGCTACTCGCTTTTGTTCCCGGTAATTTAACTGATTATATCCATGTCCTGACTCCTAATCTGGCCGGAGAGCTCCAGGCCGATGGCAGCTTTGCTTACAGATTCAGTAGTGCCGATACTCCGAAATATCTAGTATCCCTAGGTCAGAGCAGAGGTGCCAGGGTAGTACCCATGGTGATGGGCAGCGGCAAGGTTGCCGATGCAATGCTCCTTGATCCTGACAAACGCCGGACTTTTGCCGATAGTGCCGAAAAGCTGGTGAAGGAGACAAATGCCGACGGTATTCTGGTTGATCTCGAAAGCCTCGCCGACAATACCCAAGAAGGGCTTACCAGCCTGATGCGGGATATTTACTCTCGCTTAAATCCTAAAGGCAAGCTGGTGATGGTCTCGGTCATGTCTAAGACCTCGGCTACAGCAGAACCTTGGTTTAATGAGTATAATTACCGTGACCTGGCTAAATATTCCGACTATATTCAAATCATGTCTTATGATAAACACTGGGCTACATCCGCTCCGGGACCTATCGCACCGCTGGATTGGGTAAGGAAAGTCATGTCCTATGCCGTAACGGAAATACCTTCGGAAAAGATTCTGATGGGTGTTCCTTATTACGGTAGAACCTGGCGAGCCCAGGGTGATGGCTGGGTCTCCAATGCTTTCGGCTGGGCTATAGCTACCGAGACTGCTTCTAAGTACGGAGCAACCATCACCAGGGAAACAACTCTCACTGATAAAATCGGGATTCCTACTTTTAAATACGTAGATGAAAATGGGCACAATCGGACTGCCTATTTCGATGACCGCTTAAGCTGGGGAGCAAAGCTCGATCTGCTCGATGAATTCGGCTTAGGCGGTATAGGTGGCTGGGCTATGGGCTGGATCAATGAAGTCAGTGCCCCGGAACTCTATCCGCTCTTAAAGGAAAGAATGCAGTAGCAGTACGAAGAAAAGTCGTGGAGCACTAGGTAAAAGAATTAAAGCTAATAGAGTCGAAAACAGAAGTAGCGTTCGTCTTTTAGAGGAGACGAACGCTACTTCTGTTCGTTACAAAGGGACGTTTCCATCGTAACGCTTGGTGCTCGAACAAAAATTTAGGAATAAGGAGGAAAATTTTTCTTGACAAATTAACGGTAATGATATTAAATATATAAAGTAACTAACTAGTTATTTACTTAGGAGGGCACCTTATGGACAGCATTAATAAGTCAATTCGAAAAAAGAAAAATGGTCGAGAACAACGTTCCGAAAATAGTCGTGCCCGGATCTTAGATTCAGCAACGAAGATCTTTGCTGAGAAGGGGCCTGAGGGATCTCGGGTCGATGAGATTGCGGAAGAAGCGGGTATTAATAAGCGAATGCTTTACCACTATTTCGGAAGCAAGGAAGACCTCTATGTGGAGGTACTTCGCTTTAACTATGATAAAATCTATACCTTAAGTAAAAAGGCCTTTCACTTAGCGGATAATCCGCGAGAGAATGTGACCCGGGCTGTTCGGGCCTACTTTTACTTCTTAGCTGAGAATGAGTCCTTTGTTCGGCTGACCAGTTGGGAAGCACTGAATGGAGGCCGTTTTGCCGGAAAGGTGATTCCCCAGTTTTTTGATCTGGTGGAGTTAGAGTTTGGGGAC
>CALBJS010000239.1 GCA_937892995.1 uncultured Peptococcaceae bacterium
TGCACTTTTGACGGAAAAATCATGGCAATGCCGGACGTAGGCGGCGATGCGGGTAGTTAGCTAAATAATTCTCAAGCCATTCCAGAGCTTCGATATCTAGATGATTGGTAGGCTCATCAAGAATCAACAACTCCGGTTCCTTAAGGAGAAGCTTACCTAATGCTAATCTAGTCTTTTGTCCGCCACTAAGGTGTGTAGTATCCTTAGACTGTTCTTGTTCTAAGCCCAGTCCCGAAAGGATTCTTCTGACTTGTGCTTCTAAAGCATAGCCACCGGAACGTTCGTATCGTTCCGTCAATTCGCCGTATTGTTCCACAGTTTTTTCATCTGCTTCATGTGACATTTTGAGCTCCAGAAACCTGAGATTGCTTCTCATCTCTAAAATATCTTGTCTTTCCGTAAGCATGGAATCCAGGACCATCCCCTGATCGTCTCGGAGATTCAATGTAGTCTGGGGAAGATAACCGATTATCTCCGGGCGATAAATTGTCCCTTTTTCGTAGGGAATATTACCCATAATGGCCCGAAGAAGCGTTGTTTTTCCGGCACCGTTTGCACCAATTAATCCAGCTTTTTTGCCATACTCTAATCTGAAGGTAATATTTGAAAGTAGTATATTCCCTGCTATTTCTATATCAAGATTTTTGCAAAATAGTATGCTCATTAGAATTTTAAATACTCCTCTAGGCTTTTCAATAAAAAAACTCTCTTTTTATCTAATTCATTGTTTCATCTGGGCGTTATTAAGATATTGTCATCCTCATTTTTGACATGTTGGACAATAAACAGTAGTTCTTCCTGCTATTTTTCCCCTCACAAGCAGACTCCCACAAACCTTACAGCCCTTGCCGCCCCTTCCATAGACCATTAAACTTTCTTGAAATAAACCCTTTTTACCATCCGCATCCCTATAATCTCTAAAAGACGTACCTCCCGCTTTAATTCCTTCGGTGAGAGTATCACAAATAGAATTATAAAGTAGAATAATCTCAGAAACCTTTAAAGTATTGGTGCTCTTTCCCGGATGAATACCTGCCCTAAATAAAGCTTCATCAACGTAGATATTGCCTAAACCTGCAATTGTTCTTTGGTCTAAGAGGGCAGCTTTAATCTTGCATTTTTTATTGGCCAAACGTTGACCTAATTTATCAAAGGTAAAGGATTCATTCAGGGGTTCTGGCCCCAGTTTAGCCAGAGAAGGAATTTTAATGGCCTCCTGAGTGGGAACGAGTTGGATTCTGCCAAACTTTCTAACATCAGAGTAATGTATTTCCCCTTCGTCGTCCAGAAAAAACACTATATGAGTATGCTTATCAACAGGTTGTTTTTCGGTATAATAAATCAAACGGCCTGTCATTCTGAAGTGAACAATCATAGTTAAGCCCTTGCTTAAGTTTATTAGAAGATATTTCCCCCGCCTATCTATAGAGTCTATCATTCTGCCCTTTAATAATTCTGCAAAGTTTCTATCAAACCAAGAAACAGCGACAGGAGGCCAGAGTATTTCCACATCAAGTATTTTTTTGCCTAAAGTATGTTTTGCTAGGGTCAATCGAATGCTTTCAACTTCCGGTAATTCAGGCATAGGATCTCTCCCCTTTTATCATAATTCTTTTTCTTCCTTGAATATATAAGATGTCATATTATACCAATCTGATCCGACTTTACAATCTACTACTAAAGGAACAGAAATAGGATAGGCGTTTTCCATTGCTTCTTTGACCTTACAGGCAACTTCCCTGAGTTGTTGGGGATAAACTTGAATAAGTAATTCGTCATGAACTTGAAGTAAAATGTCGGCCTGACATCCTCGCAAAGCATCTGCAACCTTAATCATCGCAATTTTCATAATATCGGCAGCAGTACCTTGGATAGGAGTGTTCTTCGCAATCCGTTCTCCAAATTGTCTTCTTACCTTGTTAGGATGAGTAAACTCCGGGATTCTCCGTAAACGGTTTAAGAGTGTTCGAACTTCACCATTTTCCTTGGCAGAGTCGACAACTTCATCTAAATATCTCTGAACACCGCTGTATCTTTCAAAATATTGGGTGATATAGAACTTAGCTTCTTTTCTGGGAATAGCCAAATCACGAGCAAGCCCAAAATCAGTTAAGCCATACATAAGACCGAAATTTACTGCTTTCGCTTTATTTCTCATATCAGGGGTCACCTCAGTCAGCGTTACCCCAAAAACTTCTGAAGCTGTCCGGCTATGCACATCTTCCCCGATAAAGAAAGATTCACAAAGAATCGGATCGCGGGAATAATGAGCTAAAATTCTTAATTCAATCTGGGAATAATCCGCTGAAAAAAGCAACCAGCCTTTCTTAGTAGGTCTAAAAAGTTTCCGTAGTTTCCTTCCCTCTTCCATGCGGATAGGTATGTTCTGCAAATTAGGCTCAGTGCTTGAAAGTCTACCTGTGGTTGTAACAGTCTGTTGAAAGGTTGTGTGAATCTTACCCTCCCGTAGTTGGCCTAGCAAACCTTTAACATAAGTTGAATTAAGCTTGACTAATTGGCGATATTCCAATACTTTTTCGATTATAGGATGCTCCGAGCGAAGCTCCTCAAGAGTTTCAGCATCTGTCGAATAACCGGTCTTCGTTTTCTTCATTGGTGGAAGACCTAGATCCTCAAATAGAACCTTGCCTAGCTGCTGAGGAGAATTAATATTAAAGTCGGATTTGGCATCCTTATGTATTTCACTTTCTAATTCGCAGATTTTCCCTTCCAAATTTCGTCCGAATTCTTCCAGCAGCTTTTTATCTACAGCGATCCCAACCTTTTCTATTATAGCCAGCACTTTACTCAAAGGCTCCTCAATCTCATGCAATAGTCGTTCCAGACCCTCTTTGGCCAGATTCTCAACATACTGTACTGCTAATTTTCTTAGAAGATATGCTTCCTGAGCAAGAGAAAGAGAGAATAAATCAGTAGAATAATCTCTTAATAATACTGTCGTATTATAGTTTGATTGATTAGAATTGAGAAGATAAGCCGCCAGGCTTAAATCTAAATCTAACCCCGCAAAAGACTTTTCTTCATTTAATAATAAAGAGTATAAGGTTTTACTATCGGCTACTATTTTGAGAACAGTATCATCAGCCAGTACTTCATACCATTTGGCAATCACAGAAGCTGCTTGGGTACTTCGCTGAAGAGAATAAGTAGCCTTACCATCATAAATTCCCATCTCGGTCCATCTACTCTGGTGAACACTACTCCCCTCATAACGATAACTAATAGCTAAAGTTGCTTTTTCCTCTAGCCAGAAATCCATCTGTTGTAACCAAGAAGAACCATCCAATTCTCTTTCTTCTATTGAGATATCGTTTATAAGGTTTGTTTGGATTTGAGATTCATTTCTCTTTTCATTCTCCACTAGATGCTGTGGACTTTTATTATCCAGGCAACTATCTAGGCTCTGTTCAAAAAGTCTAGCCACAGTATATAAACTATAATGATGGAATATTTTCAGACATTTATTTCGATCGGGTTCCTGCCATCCAAGATCGCCCAAAGAAAAGCTAACAGGAGTGTCATGAATCATTGTAGCCAGTCTTTTACTTAATAATGCTTGATCAGCATATTCATGAAGCAAGCTTCTTAGCTTCTTGCCACTTACTTCTTCTTTGTGGCTCAGAACATTCTCGACAGTTCCGTATTCAAGGAGAAGTTTTAAGGCGGTCTTCTCCCCTACCCCAGGTATGCCGGGGATATTATCTGAGGAGTCACCCATCAAGCCTTTAAGATCGACTATTTGTTCAGGCTTCAATCCATACTTCGCTATTAACTTTCTCTCATCATAACACTGAACTTCACTAATACCCTTAATAGTCAAATAAACCCTCGTCTGGGGAGAGATGAGTTGAAGAGCATCGCGGTCCCCGGTAAAAATGCTTACCTCCATACCTTCTTCAACTGCTTTATCTGCCACTGTCGCTATGATATCATCGGCTTCATATTCTTCAAGTTCTAAAATGGGAACGGACATAGTTTGAAGAATTTCCTTAAGATAGGAAAATTGTGGTTTTAGGGTGTCTGGGGTTTCTTTCCTTTGTGCTTTGTATCCTGCATACTGTTCAATTCTAACCGTTGGTTTGGTTTTATCAAAGGCAACTACCCAGTAATCAGGCTTTTGCTCTTTTTGTAGCCTGAACAGCATCGTCAGAAAGCCGTGAAGAGCGTTTGTAGGTAACCCCTCAGCGGAAGTAAGCGGAGGAAGGGCATAGAACGCTCTGTACACTAGGCTGTTGCCATCAAGTATCATCATCCGGGCCATAAATTACTCCTTTCAATAGCATCAATATCAAAAAAATGCACTAATAATATCATAACCTTTTATCAAATCAATAACAACTTACTTCCTTCAAAAGAGTTACCAACGTCTCTCTTTCGAGTACCTTTACAAATCAAAAAGGGCTTAAGATGGGACATCTCAAACCCCTTATATCATTCGTCAATATTCAGGCCTATTAAATCAATTGTCAACATGAAGATATATCTGAACCCTTAATTACAAAACCATGTTGCAGTAAACTATCTTCATAATCGATCATCAAGTTACTCAGCTGCTCCTCAATGCCAGGATTATAAACAAGTGATATACCGTTGGATTCAATTGTTTTATCGTTCATACCTTTTAACTCATCCAGAGTTAATCTTAATTTCGGACCGCCTCAGCCATAACCTTCAATCTCAACTCTGAGCATTAAGCTCTCAGGGTTTTGGTTCTGGGCTATGATATCTTTTATTTTATCAGCAGCAATGGGAGTTAACTCCATCAACTTAACCTCCTCTCCAATTAAAATAATATTTGTTAGTTTGCCCAAATTATTTGAAAATACAATAACCCGCTTTTCAAGTCCTAAACTTTTAGCTTATAATTATCTTAAAGTGATTATCTATCAGGATACCAAAAGGATAGCAAAATGGATATTTTTTTAAAACAACGCCAAATTATTCATGTTGATATGGATGCCTTCTATGCTTCCGTCGAGCAACGTGACAACCCGAATCTTCAAGGCAAACCTGTAGTAGTCGGAGGTACGCCCAATAGCAGGGGAGTCGCTTCAACCTGCTCCTATGAAGCTCGTAAATACGGTATAAGATCCGCTATGCCTTTAGCCGAAGCTGAACGACGCTGTCCCCAGGCTATTTTCTTACCGGTAGACATTCCCAAATACTACGAAGTTTCCCAACAGATTCATCGTATCTTTGAGAATTATACTCCTTTAGTCGAGCCTATTTCCTTAGACGAAGCTTTTTTAGATGTGACAGCTTCTCTTCGCTTATTCGGCTCAGCCCAAATGATCGCCCTCGAAATCAAAAACCGCATAAAGGAAGAACTGAAACTAACAGCTTCAGTTGGTCTTGCCTGTAACAAATTTCTAGCAAAGCTTGCTTCCGATATCCAAAAACCAGATGGTTTTGTCATAATCAATGAAGAAGAGATTCAAGCCTTCCTCGACCCCTTACCAATTGAAAGAATATGGGGAGTTGGACCAAAAACGGCAGAGCAGCTCCATAAACTTAACATCAGAACCATAAAAGATTTGAAAAATATAGATGAAGCTTTTCTTAGAAAAAAGTTTGGATTATCCGGCAGTCAATTATATTATTTAGCTAGAGGAATCGATAAAAGACCTGTTGAACCAGGTAGAGAAGCAAAATCCATTGGCAGAGAAACAACTTTTTCTGAAGATCTTCTAGATCGGGAAACGCTTCAGACCTATATTCTGGGCTTATCTACAGATGTAGGCCGAAAACTCCGCAAAGGATCATTCAGAGCCAAAACGATAACCCTCAAAGTTCGTTTAGCAGATTTTAAAACAGTATCCCGGTCGAAGACACTGGAGTCTTATACAAATCTTGACCAAGATATTTTCCGTGAAGCAAGCCTTCTTTTTAAAGATTTACAGCTAAAACAACCTATTAGACTTATCGGAGTTTCTGTACGTAATCTTACTTCCGGAGAAATTCAACAAAGCCTATTTGAAACTGACAATAGGGATCAGGAAAAACTAACTAAAACTATTGATACTATCAAAGAACGTTTTGGAGAAAACAGTATAACCTTGGCCCGTCTTTTAAAAAAAAGAGACTAAGGATCAAGAATAATAACCCCCAATTTTTAATTAGCTTTGTTTCCATGCTTTTTAAGAAAATCTGTCTTTTTTTTGATGATTATTTAGAGAATCACAATATCCAGCTGATAGTTAAACTAGATATCAATATTACTCTCTTGCCAAGCATTTCCTTCAAAAAATTCATGAAAGTATATTAAAATGCTATGAAAATTAATAAAATTGTTAGATAAAACGCAAAAAAGCCCGAGAATCGTTCCTAGGGCTTTGCTAAGGCAAAAAAGAGATGGAGGGCAAGTATGAAGGTATCTTAGGAATAAATAAAAGCTCCAAACCAGCTTGTACAGCCACTTTAAGAGCTTTTGATTTCTGGTGCCGGTGGTCGGGGTCGAACCGACACGGTGTTGCCACCACGGGATTTTGAGTCCCGCACGTCTGCCAATTCCATCACACCGGCGAATGTATTTTAATTTCCCACTCCAATAAATCACCTTTAGAAGTTGGAGGGATATGAAAAACAATAGGTAATATTGAATTACCAGAACCCAATAATAACGCGGGTTTCCGAACAACTAGCGGGAAGAACCTTTGACGCATTAGTTTTGAGACTGGCGCGTCACTATTCCGCCACTTCGGCAACTGCTTTAATATACTACCATTTTCGAGTTTTTGAGTCAAGTAGAGAATTTAAGAAATTCGCTCAACATCCAATAATGCTAGTAAGAATTTCATGAGCTTCTTCAGCCTCAGATTCAGAGACAAGAATCTCCATAGAGACATTATTTGCTTGGTGGGAAGAACCTATTGCCCTAAGTTGGACGAGGATACCCTCTTCGGCAAGAGCTTGTTGATACCTTTCGGCAACATTTTTGGTAGGTGCAATATAAATCACTGTCCACATACGATACCCTCCGCAAATAATCCTTAGAACGCTTCTATACCATTATTCATTAATCATATCTATTATACTTCTGTATTAGAGCTTTTTCCACATTAGAAGGAACAAATTCCTTAATACTTCCTTTAAGACTTGCTGCCCATTTAATAGCACTAGAACTGATAAAAGAATACTCACTCTTTGTCATTAAAAAAACTGTTTCAATATCGGGGGCAAGTTTTTTATTCATTAATGCCAATTGAAATTCATATTCAAAGTCGGTCATTGCCCTCAAGCCTCTGATCAGAACTACAGCTCCACACTGACGAGCAAAATCTACTGTTAAGCCACTAAAGGAGCTTACTTCAACATTTTTAAAATCTTTTACTTCATCTCTTAATAGTTCTTGTCTTTCGGCCAAACTAAAAAGAGTATCTTTATTGCTGTCCGACGCAACTGCGATAATAACCCGGTCAAATAATGCAACAGCTCTATGTAAGATATCTAAATGGCCGTTGGTTACTGGATCAAATGTTCCTGGATAAACTGCTGTTCGTACTATTTTATTCTCCTCCAACCTATATAAATTTAAATGGTGACCGTCACCGTTATAGGAAAGTTCGCTCTGAAAACTAATTTTCCTGCAGTAAATAACACTTAAATTACAGTTATAGATCAAATTATTGCCATTTGATATTATCTTTGCCAACTATAAAAATAAGTTTTTGTTCCAGGCCAGAGTCATATCTTACGGAATAATTCTTGCTTACTTTAAATGTTTTCTCTGTATCCTGAAAGAAGAAATAAACAGGATTACTACCTCTATATGTCCCTAACACTACTAATACTTTATCAAGCAACTCTTTATTTTTATCATTCATAAACTTAATAAATAGCTTGCCTCGCCTGCTATTATGTTTTCCCACCTGTTTTTCTATGGTGGCCGAGATAGGGCTTGTGGATAGGTATTCATCCATAGTAATTACTTTTTCTGCAAATATTTTTTTCTCATCTTCATTAATATGATAACGTCCATGAACTATGACGATCTGATCATTAGCGAGGTTAACTGTTTCCGCAAATAATCTCGGAAATATTAGGACTTCTATTGAATCTGACAAATCTTCGAGTAGAAAACTGGCCATTAGATCACCTTTTTTTGTTATTGTTTGCCTGAAAGAATTAATTATCCCGCCCAAAATCACCTTTCTTTCTTCCTCACTTTCCAGACATGACGCTATCTCCGAAGTTGTTACTCTCCTTAATAGCTCATTGACGTAAGATAAGGGATGAGCAGTTAGATAAACACCTATATACTCTTTTTCCATCTTGAGAATCTCATTTTCCTCGAACTCAGCAATTTCCGGCATATCTAAGTCTTCATCAAGGCCCTGATCTAAATCGAATAGAGAAATCTGTCCTATCTCGTTATCCTTTTGCCGATTTTGGGCAAGTTCCAAGGCCTGATCTAGAACTTTCATAGCTTGGGCTCGGTTGCACAAAGACTGAAAAGCCCCAGCCTTAATTAGGCTTTCTAAAGTTCTTTTATTAATAACCTTGGAGTCTATACGAAGAATGAAATCAAAAAAAGATTTAAAAAGGCTCTTATTACGTTCTCTAACAATATCGTCAACTAGTTGGCAACCGACGTTACGAATCGCTTCTAAGCCAAAACGGATAGCCTTTTGTTCAATCGTAAAATCGTTATAGCTAAACTGGACATCGGGCGGCAGGATTTCTATCCCATTATTGCGGGCTTCTTGGATATAAAAAGATACTTTATCAGAAAATCCTATGACCGAGCTTAACAATGATGCTGTGAATTCCAGCGGGTAATTAGCCTTTAAATAGGCTGTTTGGTACGAGATCATCGCATAGGCAGTCGCGTGACCTTTATTAAATCCATATTCCGCAAATTTTGCCATGAGTTCAAATATCTTTTCTGCCTCTTTTTCTTCAACACCTAGGCGAACCGCACCCGGAACAATCCATTCTCCATTTCCATCTTGTAAGCCATGAATAAAAATCTGGCTTTCTTCGTCCATTATTTTTTTATTTTTCTTCCCCATGGCTCTTCGCAAAAGATCAGCTCGACCCAGAGAATAGCCTGCAAGCTTTTGGGCAATCTGCATAACTTGCTCTTGATAAACAATTATCCCATAAGTAGGTTTCAGAATTCCCTCCATTTGGGGATGAAGATAAGAAATCTTGCTCCCATGTTTTCTGCGAACAAACTCTGGGATCTGCTCCATTGGACCTGGCCGGTACAAAGCCAAAACAGCGATAATATCTTCAAAGCGATTTGGCTTTAATTCCTTAAGGATAGCCCTCATTCCCCCACTCTCTAACTGGAAAACACCGGTACTGTTTCCTTCAGAAAGGAGTTCATAAGTAGCTTCATTATCTAGAGGCAAATTGTTGAGGTCTAGATCAATACCCCTCGTTTCTTTTATCTTCTGTAAGGTTTTCTTGATAATTGTCAGATTACGCAAACCTAAGAAATCCATTTTGAGCAAACCGATTTCCTCTACAGTCTTCATCGGAAACTGGGTCATACTAAAGCCATCGACAGTTTTCTGTAAAGGAAGGTAATTCATTAAAGGATCTCTGGCAATAACCACTCCAGCCGCGTGTGTTGAGGTATGCCTAGGCATTCCCTCTAAAGATTTAGATATTTCATAAAGCCTACGTACTTCTTCTTCTTCTACCATCTTTTTTAATTCTGGAGATACGGTTAGAGCTCTTTCGAGAGTCATTCCTAGTTCATTAGGAACAGCCTTCGCTACCCGATCAACTTTCCCTAAAGGTATATCAAGGGCACGGCCAACATCCCTCAAAGCAGCCTTAGCTCCCATAGTACCAAATGTGATGATTTGACAGACCTTATCTTCTCCGTATTTCTCCATTACATATTTGATTACTTTCTCCCGACCTTCAGGATCAAAATCAATATCAATATCAGGCATTGAGATTCTCTCGGGATTCAAGAATCTCTCAAATAGCAAATCATGTCGTAAAGGTTCTACCGAAGTAATCCTCAAAAGGTAAGCAACCATACTTGCGGCAGCCGAACCACGTCCCGGACCGACTGCAATTCCCTGTTCACGAGCATATCTGCAAAAATCTGATACAATTAAAAAATAGCCAGAAAAGCCTGTCTGGATAATAACATCCAATTCATAAGTAAGCCTTTGGCGTTCTTCCTCCGAAGCACCAGGATAGAATATAGGGAAAGCCTTCCAGCATAGCTCACAAAGGTATTCGTCCAAAGTACAGCCTTCAGGTACTTGATACTCAGGCAGATAGTGTTTGCCGAAAGTAAAATCAACTTTACACCTCTCTGCTATCTCATTAGTTAAGGTAAGCACTTCAGGAGTTTCACCAAAAAGCAAGTCCATCTCTTGTCTGCTTTTTAAATAAAACTCTTTACCTTCGAAGCTCATCCTATTAGCATCTGCTAACGTCTTTCCTGTTTGAATACAAAGCAAAACATCTTGAATAAAAGCATCTTCCCTCCGGATGTAGTGGACATCATTTGTGGCTACCAGAGGGATCCCTGTTTCTACATGTAGCTTCCGAAGGCCAAGATTAACTCGCCTTTGGTCATTTAAACCATGATCCTGAATCTCAAGGAAAAAATTACCTTGGCCAAATATATCAGCAAGCTCAAGAGCAACATTCCTTGCTCTTGAATAATTATCTTGAAGAAGACATTCGCTAATCTCACCGGCCAAACAACCACTTAAGGCAATTAAGCCTTTCCGGTGCTTATGTAAAAGTTCTTTATCGGCTCTGGGCTTATAATAGAATCCATCAATATGGGCTTGTGATACTATTTTCACAAGATTGCGATAACCTTCATTATTCTCAGCAAGCAAAACTAGATGATAATTCTTATCATCTTTACCTAAAACTCGTTCTGTTCTTTTTCCTGGGGCCATATAGATTTCACAGCCGATAATAGGTTTAATCCCCTGTTTTTGGCAAGCCTTATAGAAATCTATCACCCCATACATAACCCCATGATCTGTAATAGCTAAAGCCGGCATCTCCAATTCAGCAGCACGCCGGGCTAATTTGTTAATTCGGGCTGCACCATCCAATAAACTATATTCTGTATGGACATGAAGATGTGTGAACATAATGCTATTTTTTATCTCCCATCCGGGCTGACATCAGACCTTTAACCAATAATCCCTGCTCATTATACACTTCTATCTCAATATTACAATGTTTCTTAGTAACAAGTAAAAGTTTAGCACTAATAGCAATCTCTGTTCCCACCGGAACCGGATAAAACTGATAAAAACTAAAATTTTCAGTTATGGCATCTAGTCGGTATTTTTTGCGAAGAGCTATATAACCCGTAGTATTCATAAGGGTAACAAGAATACCACAACTTGCAGAGCCAAATTCATTGGCCATAAATTGGGTTATTTCACCTTTGATGGTAAGATTTTCAGAATCATCAACATAACGAAATCCGCTTAGGACTAAGTTATCAACTGTTTCACCGAACTGAGGCTGTTTTTGAATTTGTTGTACGGCCTCCAAAACATCCTGCAAGCTGACAATACCTATCAATTTACCATTTTCCACAACAGCAGTTATTTCCCAACCTTCCCAGACCATTTGGCGAGAAATATGAGTTACGGAATCATCTCTGCCGACCGTAAAAGGATCCTTATTCATAACTTCTTCGATTATTACTTCTTGTTCTGCCCCGGCAACATCTACTGCCGTAATAATCCCAACAACATTTTTGTCTTGATCAACAACAGGAAAACGACTATGCCCGGTAGACTGGGAAAGACTATACCAATCCCCAACAGTCGCTTCTTGTTGTAAGTATTTTACATCTTTAACCATGATATCCTCAACTAACAATAACTCTTTATCTATTAAACGTTCAAATAAAGCCCGATTAATCATGGTTGTAACAACAAATGTGTCATAAGGAGAAATAATAATAACTGAATTAGCTTTCTTGGCAAGCTGTACTACTTCCGGTAATGGTTCTAGACCCCCTGTTATTAGCAGAGGAACATTATGCTCAAGTGCCAATAATTGGGCATCAATTCTGTTTCCCACGATACAAAGTGATTCTTCTTCAAGATAACGTTCCAAATCTTTTAGTTCCATCGCGGCTATAATAAATTTATTAGGACATTCAGTTAGCCTATCCTCCCCACATACAACAATCCCTTCGACTATTTGAGATACTTCGTGAAGGGTAAGGTCCTCAATTTGCCTTTCCTTCACACCTTCAATACGAAGAGTTCCTACTTTAGGGATAGACCTTACTAATCCTTTGTTCTCGGCTTCTTTGATTGCCCTGTAAGCAGTTCCTTCACTAACATCAAGTTCCTTAGCAATAAAACGGACGGAAACTTTACTACCGATTGCTAGGTTCTCAATAAAACTTAGGATCTGCTGGTGTTTAGTTTTACCCAAGTTAACGCCCCACCTATTTTTTCTTAATTATACCACAAGGCGGGGTCATACACTATTGTTATATAATAAGCACTCACTTTCCCATCTTTCTTAACCTTTGAGAAAGCTTTCCTCCTATTTGGCCTGAAGTTTTTGGACTTAAGGATTGCCAACCTTCATTTTTAACCTGTTCTATAAGACCTAGTTCTGAAGCAATCTCCATTTTTAGATCTTCAATTAAATCACTTCGCTTATCTCTAGCTTTTCTAACATTTTGATTAATCTTTTTCTTCATGCCATTAATGTTTTTCTTAGCTGATTTTACCCCATTTTTTACCTCTTTTCCTTCCATTAGCCCTTACCTCTCTTTTTTACAACACAGATATTGCAGCCTGTGAACCTTCTCTAAAAGGGCATTGGGGCTGCTTTAGTCCGTGAGTGTTTTCAAGACGACATACACCATCTACCGAAAAGACGCAATTTCTTATACATTCTTGGTTATTCATACCCTTTCATCTCCTTTATATTTATTTTGGCCCCTTTAAATGAAAAATATCCTGTAATACTTACAGGATATTTATATTTTCCTAATATATTTAAGCTATTTATAAGATTTTAGAGATTTAATACTTGGCCTGCTTCAAGTAAAATTCCTCGACTTTCCGGTGCTTTCAAGTGAAGTAAGTCTATGAAAGCTTTTTCATCCTGTTTGATTACTGGAAAGGTATTATAATGCATAGGGATAACATTTTTGGGACGAAGCATCTGGGTTGCAATCACTGCGTCTTCCGACCCCATCACAAAATTATCCCCTATTGGGAGCATAGCTAATTCTAATTCATACTGCCTGCCGATCAAGTTCATATCACCAAAAAGCCCCGTGTCTCCTGCATGGTAAAGCCATTTCTTTTCCACTTGAACAAGAAAGCCGCAAGCCAAACCCCCATAGAGGAATGTGCCATCACCATTAGGAATACCTGAACCATGAAAGGCCGGGACAAGTTTTATAGTTCCAAAAGGGAATTTGTATTTTCCACCGATGTGCATCTGGTGTACCCTAACCCCGGATCTTTCTGCAAAACAACCTATCTCAAAATTTGAAACTATCACCGCCCCGGTTTTTTTGGCCAGTTCGATAGCATCTCCAAAATGATCACTATGGCCATGGGAAATTAATATGGCATCAAGTGTTTCAAAATCTTCGGGTGTTGCTTTTGCATTAGGGTTGTTTCTCAAAAAGGGATCGATTATGATTCTTCCTTCCATCGACTCAATCTCGAAACAAGCATGTCCATGAAATATTACTTTCATTATTCATTCCCCCTATTCTTAATATATACTTTTTTCTTATCATTTTTTTTCAGAAGGTAGAACCTTCTGAACATAATCCTCAAGATTAACCCTACATTAAGAAGCACCAGCCCTAAAGCAATATACCAATTCCCATAAACGCCTAAAATCGCCGCCAGACCAAAGCAAAAACTGATTGCGTAAAGGATTAAAACCGCTTGACGTTGCGTAAGTCCGACATCTAACAAACGATGATGGAGATGGCCTCGATCTGCTCTGACAATAGACATTCCCTTCCAACTTCTTCTAATAATAGCAAACACTAAGTCAGTTAAAGGCATACCAAGGACGAGCAATGGAAAGACAAGGCCTAGAATGGTTGCTGTTTTCAATAGTCCCCAGATAGATACCGCACCTATGATATACCCAAGAAACATACTCCCCGAATCACCCATAAATATTTTAGCCGGATGAAAATTATAAAAAAGAAAACCTAGAGCTGCTCCCGCTAAAGCCAGCATAAGATAAGATGCTGAAGCATGTCCAATTCTATAGGCAGACCAAAATAGGATTAATGCTGCTATAAAACAAATTCCCGCTGCCAAGCCATCCAAGCCGTCAGAGATATTCACAGTATTCACAAGACCCACGATCCAAAATACTGCAAAGGCATAACCAATGATTCCGAGGTTAATCGTATCAAACAAGGGTAAAGTGATCTGCTTAACTGCGAGTCCAAAAAAGATTAGTACGATTGCAGCGAGCAACTGCCATGCTAGTTTATATAGGGGACGGACACCTTTTATATCATCCACAATTCCTACTATGAGAATAATAGTACTTCCCAGAAAAATCCCCACAATCATCTTATCAAACTGGATACTAAACAATACTGCTAACCAAAATGAAAAATAAATGGCAATCCCACCAAATCGAGGGATTGGGACGGTATGTACTCTGCGGTCTCCCGGATAGTCAAGGACATCCCATTTTTTTGCCAAAAAAATGGCAACGGGAGTAAATATCAATGCAAACATGGCTGCCAAAATAAAAGTTAATAGATATGAAAACATTACTACCTCCCTAAACATATCCCCTAGCAAAGACCCGGAAAACCCCATTGTCTAAAGACCTCATAAGTTATGATGGCTACAGAATTAGAAAGATTTAAAGATCGAGCATCACTTCTCATAGGTAATCGAATATGGTTTTGAGGATAGAGTTTTAAAATTTCTGACCCAAGTCCTTTTGTTTCCCTCCCGAAAAGCAAGTAACATCCATCTGGAAAGTTGACATCAGAATAATATTTAGAGGCCTTAGTAGTAGCCAAAAAACGTTTACCCTCAGGGTTCTTAGCTTCAAAATCAAAAAAATTCTCATAAATATAAACATTAAGAAGATGCCAATAGTCTAATCCAGCTCTTTTTAAATGTTTGTCATCAATGCTGAATCCTAAGGGCTTAATTAAATGTAAGTCTGCTCTAACTGCAGCACATAGCCTTGCAATATTACCCGTGTTCGGTGGAATCTCTGGTTCGACTAATACAATATTTAACTTTCTTGACATATCAACCATTCTTCTAAAATAATATTATTTTTTAAATAAAATTCAACAAAAGAAAATTTCTAATACATTATAACCTGAAAGAACATAAAAGTATATTTGATAAATATTATGTTCCTATCTATTCTTTAGCAAATCTATTCTTACAAGTATACATTCAGAAAAATAATAAGGACATAGCAGTTGTTATCCTCTCCCATATTATGTTACTATAATCTAAATCATCAGAAAGGGGTATTGCAGTATGCTATCTGAAGAGGATCGCCGTCTCCTTCATATTTTATCTCAGGACTGCCGCTTTACGCCGGAGGAACTGGCTATTCAAACTGGCTTAAGTCCTGATTATATAACAAAAAGGATTAACCAATGGGAAAAAGATAAAATCATAGTTAAATACGGATTGTTAATTAACTATGAAAAACTGGAAGAAGATAGGGTAACCGCTTTGATTGATGTTAAGGTTTTATCCCAACGTGGTCAGGGTTATGATAAGATTGCCCAACGTTTCCAGAGATTTTCGCAAATCAAATCAGTTTATCTGATGTCTGGAGACTATGATCTTTGCTTGGTAGTGGAAGGGAAAAACATGCACGAAATTGCTCAGTTTGTATCTGATAAGCTGTCACCTCTTGAGCTTATCGATACTACTTCTACTCGGTTTATCCTACGCCGCTATAAACAAGATGGGATAGAATTTTATGGAGAGGAAGAGAGACCTAAACGTCTCATGATTACGTCATGAAACAGTATTTATCACCTTTAGTAAGAAGCCTTAAACCTTCGGGAATACGCAAATATTTTGACTTAGCTGCCACTATGGAAGATGTTATCTCACTCGGAGTTGGTGAACCGGATTTTGCCACCCCGTGGGTAATGAGAGAAGCTGCTATTTTTTCTCTTGAACAAGGTCAAACCATGTACACAAGTAACGCAGGGCTCATTGAATTACGCCGAGAACTATCTAAATACATGGCCAAACACCAAGGATTAACTTACAGCCCTGATAACGAGCTTTTAATTACCGTTGGTGCTAGTGAAGCAGTCGATCTTGTTATGCGAGCACTTCTTGTTCCAGGCGATGGTATCCTGATTCCTGACCCTTCTTATGTAGCCTATGCCGGTTCTGCTACTATATCCGGAGCAGAGATACACTATGTTCCTCTTCGAGCTGAACATGATTTCCGCCTTCAAGTAGATGACCTTAAATTAGCCTATACTCCAAACTGCAAAATTTTAGTGCTTTCTTACCCAAATAACCCTACCGGAGCGATTATGACTAAGGAAGAGCTTCTTCCTATCGCCCGTTTCGCCTCCGAACATGACCTCATCGTTATTTCTGATGAAATTTATTCAGATCTCACTTACGAAGGAACCCATACACCCTTTGCTACCTTGCCCTACATGAGAAATCGAACCTTACATGTTAGCGGCTTCTCTAAGGCTTATGCTATGACAGGATGGCGAATAGGATATGTTGCGGGCCACCGGGATCTTATCCAAGCAATGACAAGAATACACCAATATACAATTATGTGTGCTCCGATTATGGCCCAAGTTGCGGCTTTAGAAGGACTAAAATCCGGAGAATCGGCTAAGAAGGAAATGATTTTAGAGTATGATCGTCGTCGCCGAATAATGGTAAACGGCTTCCGAGAAATGGGGCTGACATGTTTCGAGCCCCTAGGAGCTTTTTATGTCTTTCCGGATATCAGTGCCACAGGTCTTAGCTCAGATGCCTTTACCGAGCAACTTCTTAAAGAAGAAAAGCTGGCTGTTGTTCCCGGTATTGCTTTCGGCCCCGCTGGAGAAGGTCATATTCGTTGTTCTTATGCTTATTCTACTCAGCAATTACTAGAAGCCCTATCCAGGATGGAACGTTTTGTAAAGAAAAGGTTATAGTATGATTCTGCATGTGAACCGTTGGCGTGCTTAACGCGATAATCTTCAGTAAAGATTATCACTCTCTGCAAAATTGCTTATCGGCTTTTTGAAATGGAATCATAGTATTAGAAACAAAGAAATAAGCTGCTGTTTAAAACATGTAAAGGTTTTACAGCAGCTTATTTCTTTAATCTTTTTAATATAGTACCTATACACCTCCGTCAAAATTAACGGAGTTTTTATATTTGATAATATTTTCGACTGTAAATAAACTTAGTAAATGCCAAACATAGAAAATTTTATTTCTTACTTCTAAAGTAAGCATAGGTCATTGGTTCGCTATTCCCGAAATACTCTCCTGCTGTAATCCTTCCCAAAAAGAGAGTATGGGTACCGGCATCCAACTGAGCAACCACTTCGGCTTCCAAAGTAGCCAGAACATCATCGGGAAGCATTACCCCAGACTGTCCCCGATGAGCTTTTAGACCTTCAAATTTATCGATATCTCTACCGGATCTATAGCCGAATCTTCTAGCTAGATCATGCCCATTTTGATCAAGGATGGAAACACCAAACTTGCCACTCTGGGCAATGAGATTATGTGTAAGATTATTTTTGTTTATCCCTATAGCAACCTGCGTAGGCTCAGAGGTTATCTGGAAACAGGTATTGGCGGTCTGGCCGTTATCTTTTCCCTTATGACTCGCAGTAATAATGAATAGCCCATAAGAGATAGAGCGAATAGCTTTTTTAATTGTTTCTTCGGAAGTTAGAACTTCCCGGGAGATATCTTCGACGAACTTTTTTGAAATACTTATACTGTCATCTTCGATCAGCTCAAAATTCGTAGAATCCACCCCACATACTGGACATACCTCTGGTGGTTCTTCCCCTTTATGTATATAACCACAAACAACACAACGCCATTTCATCCTTTTATCCCCTCTCAATTTTAATATTCAGCAAAATATTCTTCACTATTCTGTGCGAACTTCAACTCCTTTTATGACCTCTATTAAACTCAGCATAAGCTTTCTTAAGAAATAGTTGGTTCAACTCCTGTTGTCTTTCCTTCATGGCCTTTGCCCTAACCAAATCCTTAAACCTACCGAGACTCTGACCCGTTATACCTTGAGTAACGACGTATTCCCTGAAAATCTGCCAATCGATTTTCGGAAGATTCTCTTGTTGCCAGAGAGCAATTGTAATTAATTCCTGGAAAATTTGCTCGAATAGGGTTTTTTTAGATTCACTGTAAACTTTACCGGCCATAAAGTCAGCCTTCCATAAAACCACGAAATCATGAATGTTTTGTAATTCGAAGTTCCTACCATCCCAACAAATATCCCAGACAAGTTCTGCTGCCCTATCCTTAAAGGATCGCCTTGATTCCTCTCCCCTGAATTCGGGCATAAAAGTCAGCGTGGCTCGCATATGATTCTCCACTAGTTTTAACAATTCTTGTTCTCTTTTTTGCCCAGCACCTTCAAAAAACATAGTGAATGAATACCTTTGGAGTATTTCTGCCAAGATTCTAGAGCTTGCTTTTTCATGATTCAAAAAGTGTCTTTTACCATTTTCAACATAGGTTAATCCCCTGCTTACCTGCTCAGCTCTAAGAATCCTTTTAAATTGAACTATTTCCGGATACTCGTCCAACCTTGCCCCTAAGATCTTTACCTCTTTGCCAACTAGAGGTTTAAGCTGATAATCAAGTTGCTTTGACCCTCTGGTGCCGATAATCTTATAATTACCAATCCAGTATTTATTATTACTATACTCCAGCTTGCCCCCTAAATAACACTCCCGACTGGCGACCTCCCATTTACCAATATCATGGAACAAGCCTGCTAAGCGCAGGAAAAGATCCTGAGGAGTATTTCGAAATACTGCCATAGTATGTTCCCAAACATCCAGGGAATGATACTGATTCTGGACGATTCCTTTAAGTCTGGCCAATTCAGGAACGAAAACATCCCAGTATCCTATTTTTTCAAGGAGCCTAATAGCTTCCTCTGCTTGCTCAAGTAAAAAGATTTCTACAAGCTCTGAGGTTACTCTTTCCTTTGATACAGTTACTAAGAACGCCACAAGGTCTTTCGCCTCATCCCATGTTTCCTTTTCTATCTCCATGTCATACTCAACTGCGAATTTTATCATCCTGAGTATCCGTATCGGATCTTCCCTGAATCTATCTTCAGGACTCCCACAACATTTTAATATTCGATCAATCAAATCCTTCTTCCCAGCCAACGGGTCAAAAGTTTCGTCAGAATAAGGATTCATATAGATCGCGTTAATGGTAAAATCCCTACGTAGAGCATCCTGTTTTAAATCATCGACCCTAACGACATCAACTCTACTGTTTTTTTCGAATAGGCTTAGAGTGTCAAAGTTTCTCCCCAATTTCTTGGGCTTATAACCATTCTCACGGAGGATGATTTCTGTCTTTTCCAGTTGCATGGAGCTTGCTAGATCAATATCCTGGTAATCCCTTCCGAGAAGCTTATCCCTGACTGCTCCCCCTACTATCCAGACTTGGGAATGCTCGGCCAGAACATCTATTAATTTTTGCTGAAAATCATTCATACAGTCCTCCATAAGACTTATTTACATATGGTGACCAAGTTCGAAAAGAATAAACTACTTTTTGGCTCTTTTTACTCCATTACCATTAATACTAAGGAGCCGTTACGAGGGCACAGGCGGTATCTAGTTCCGCAATGTCATGAATGACAAGCAACGGCTAACAGCTTCAGTACGTGGTGAGCAGGTAATGTTCAAATATACTCTAATAACCGGCAGACAAATCTATAATATTGATCATCTCCGTACGATCCGGATATTTAGCTAGGTTTAAGGTAAAGACATCCCACATCCGTTCAGAGGCCTGAATCGTCCTTCCGCCGATATGGGGAGTGATAACAACGTTATCCAAACTCCAGAAAGGGCTATCTTCTGACAGAGGTTCCTGGATAAAAACATCGAGGGCTGCTGCACCAATTCTTTTTTCTTTCAGAGCATTTAGTAACGCATCCTCATCTGCGACCGGACCTCTGGAAGCGTTGATTAAGATTGCTCCCTCTTTCATATTGCCTAAAAACTCACGGCCGATAAAATTCTTAGTATATGGGGTTAAGGGGAGCACTACTACTACAATATCACTAATTTTTAGAACTTCTTGCATCTTATCAGCGGTCACAATCCTGGAGAAGTTTGGGTGTTGTTCCCCCCGTCTGGAAACACCATATACTGTCATTCCAAATACCTTACATTTCTTAGCTATTTCTTTACCAATGGTTCCCGCTCCAACCACGCAGACTGTTTTTCCATACATTTCATCAATTTTGGGTTTAGCACTAAATATTTTTTTCTCCTGTTGCTGAACAAAAGTAACCCCTTGCCTTAAAAGCATGAGGATACTCCATATAACGTGCTCAGCCATCTGAATCTTATGGGCTCCTTTGACGTTAGTCAAAACAACCCCCTTCTCCGCTAGTTTATCCAGAGGGAGGGCATCTACACCGGCACTTAAAGTTTGAATCCATCTTAAATTAGGGAAAAGTTCCAAAGTATCTTTTTTAATATCCCAACCATAAGTAAGAAGAATTTCTACTTCTGGATCAATTTCTTTAAATTCCTTTACTTGAACGATCCGAACCCCGGGTTGGGCAGAAAGAAGTTTCTTGAGCCTATCTTCTCCCATTTTTATACTACTTAATACTTTCATTATTCTCCCCCATTATTATTAACTATAGTTAAACGGTAATCTTCCATAAAAGAATTTGCCCTAACCTATTTTAAATTTTCCGGATTAAGAACATGCAAAGCAGGTGGAATAAACCGCCCATCCTTCCTGACTAATTTTCCATCAAAGTAGATCTCTCCCCCACCATATTCTAGCCTTTGAATACAGACTAGATCCCAGTGAACAGCTGATTTATTCCCATTATCACACTCATCATAAGCTGACCCTGGAGTGAAATGAAAGCTGCCATCGATCTTTTCATCAAATAAAGTGTCTTTCATCGGCTTTTGAATATAAGGATTGAATCCGAAAGAGAATTCACCTATATACCTAGAACCTTCATCTGTATCCAGAATTTTATTTATTTTCTCAGTATTATTGGCTTTAGCATTGATAATCTTCCCGTTCTTAAACTCCAAGAAAATGGATTCGTAAGTATATCCTTGATATACTGCAGGAGTATTATAAGTAATCTTACCATTAACAGATTCCTTCAGAGGAGCTGTAAAAAGCTCTCCATCAGGAATATTCATTTTGCCGTCACATTTAATAGCCGGCATCCCTTTAATAGAAAACTCAAGATCAGTACCTGGCCCAATAATGCGGATTAAATCAGTCTTTTCCATATATTCTTTTAATGGTTCCATAGCCTTTGACATCTTAGAATAATCAAGATTACAAACATCAAAATAGAAATCCTCAAAGTTTTCTGTGCTCATCTCCGCTAATTGGGCCATAGAAGAGTTGGGATAACGAAGAACACACCAACGGGTATGTTTTACTCTTTGTTCAGAGTGAACAGGCTTAGAATAATGAGTCATAAAAGTTTGCATCTTTTCACTTGGAACATCAGCTAATTCATTGATATTTTCTCCTGCACGTATCCCGATATAGGCTTGCATCTCTTTCATCCGAGCTATATCCCAACCTGCCATAGCCTGGGCCTGCTCCACTGACAGACCTTTTAATATCTCTCTCTGTAGGGTATGATTTGTAATAGCAAGAAAAGGTAGGGCACCAACCCGATAGGCCTCCTTAACCAGGGATCTAGCTAAAGGGATTTCCAATCCAGCTATCTCGATAAGAATTTTTTCCCCCTTTTGCAATTCCACCGAGTACTCAATAATATTACGGGCTAGAAGTTCAATTCTATCGTCCTTCATCTAAATCTTACCTCTTTCTAATTTTTAATAGGATAACAAACAAGTTTCTTCTTTAAAATTTAAATCATTAATTCTTTATAAATATTACCTTTTCCTTTTCTGCCCTAAATAATTTATGCTTTGTTAAAAAAGAAAATTATCGGAGTTTAAAATGAGCAATAAAAATTTTTTTACTTATACTTTACTAGCCGAAGACGAAGGAAAAAAATATGAAGAAATTCTTTTTAGGCACTTCCATTTTTCACGTAAAGTACTACAAAAATTAAAAATGGGGGAAAATGTGTGGGTTAACGGCGAGTTCGTCTATCTAAATATGAGAGGTCAAGCCGGGCAAACTCTGATTGTCAATATCCTTGAAGATAAATTTTCGACGTACCCTTCTATAAATGGTGAAGACACCCCAATAGAGGTAATATACGAAGACACCTTATTTTTGGCTGTAAACAAACCTCCCGGCCAAGTCGTTCACCCTAATGCCAAATACCAATCTGGAACCCTAGCCAATGCGGTAATAGGTTATTGGGAGAAAAAAGGTGAATCCCGGCCTTTTAGACCAATTTTTAGAATAGACCGAAATACTTCTGGTGTCGTGCTTATTGCCAAAAATAGATACGCCCATCAACAACTTGCTTGGCTGTCAGCAAAAAATCAAGTGGTGAAAAAATACTTTGGCATAGTAGAAGGACCCTTTCCCCTAGACCAAGGCGAGTTTTCATCCCCCATCCGATTAAAGGCTGGAAGCAAAATAATTAGAGAAGTCCATAAGGACGGTCAACCTGCCTTGACTCTCTTTAAAACTCTC
>CALBJS010000240.1 GCA_937892995.1 uncultured Peptococcaceae bacterium
TTAGCTGCCAAAAGCAGCATACCCTCTTTAACCCGCCCAACAATCGACCCTGCGGATTTTAACGTAGCAAGTGAGATTTTCGGCAAAATAAACAAAGCTATGGTAACCCCTGTTTTTCTCAAATTGCCCCACAAATCCAGAATACTGCTATGCTGGTACATCTTTTGTAGCTGGCTCCTCAAAACGGCACACCGGGCATTATGGTGTGTCACGTTTGGCAATTATGCCTAGGGCTGTTCTTGCCGTTTTTTCTCTGTGTATTGTGAAGTCAGGGCGGATTGTCGTGCATCCTTTGCCAGTAAGAAACCGGTAAGGAAAATGCAAGAATCCGTAAGTTGACCATTCGTGATTGGTCATGGTAAAATTTGCGGAGGAGGGGGTACGGGGGAATCAAAACACCAGGAAATAACCTGTCACGAATCCGTAAGAAATATATTTTTTCGTTCAATTAATCGACACTATTTTATGAATCCTCATGTAGTTTCTGCATCACAATTCACAAACATGTAAAACAATCGAAAAATGACTTGAAAGCATCGCCAATCGGAGCTAACATACACCACACCCTGAGAAGGGATTAACCTGAGAAATTCAAGGTTGTGGAAGTGGATAGGCTTATTCCCCCTTGCGATGGTCGTTGCTTTGTGCGTAAATCGACCAATAACGCTTATCAGCTGAGGTTGCCGACAGTTTTATAACAGTGGATGGAGTCAGGAAGTGAAGGAAGGATGAATTCTGAGAAAAGAAAATACAATCTTTGTAGGTGTCGACTTGCATAAAGAAACGCATACGGCAGTGATGTTAAACTGCTGGAACCAGAAATTAGGAGAAATCACATTTGCCAATAAGCCATCAGAGTTTCACAATCTGATCCGAAAGGTCAGCCGTTTCGTGACAGAAGAAAAGACCGTGGTTTATGGATTAGAAAACGCATATGGATATGGACGACCATTAGCAGTCTGGCTGATTGAGAAAGGCTGTGCTGTGAAAGATGTTAACACGGCCCTATCATTTGCCCAGAGAAAAAGTGTACCGATGTATCAGAAAAGTGACAGTTATGATGCGGAAGCGGTCGCATTAGTTTTAATCAACATGCTCGACCGGTTACCGGACGCAGTGCCGGATGATAAATACTGGACGCTGTCACAGTTGGTTAACCGCAGAGATAAAATCTGCATTCATCTGCACCGATTAAAGAATCAATTGCATGAGCAATTGTGTGTTGTTTATCCAAGCTATAAAAAGTTTTTCAGCGATATCAGCAGAAATACTGCTCTATATTTTTTCGGAACCTATCCGTCACCGGGTCATGTAACCGGATTGACAGCGGAACAATTAGCATCAGAATTGCGTCCGGTCAGTCATAATAGCTGCTCTGTGAAACGGGCAGAAAAGATATTGGAACTGGTGCATACTGACGGACAGACGAAAAGAGATCATCAAGAAAGCCGGGATGCCATTACAAGAAGTCTGGTGACAGACCTGATGCATTGTCGAAATCAACTGGGAGAAATCGAGGAAGCGATTGAATCGATTCTGCCGGATTTTCAGTGTACGCTCATGACCATGCCAGGAATTGATATGATTACGGCGGCAAAGATATTGTCTGAAATCGGAGACATTAACCGCTTTTCGAATGCGAATAAGCTGGCGAAATTCGCCGGAATCGCCCCTGTGAACTTTTCATCCGCAGGAAAAGGCAAGGATATGTGCCCGAAGCAAGGTAATCGGAGGCTTCAGGCAATCTTTTATTTTTTAGCCATCCAGATGATCCAGATATCAATCAATGGAACGCCAAGAAACCGCATATTCCGGGAGTATTACCTGAAACGAGTCGAAGAAGGCAAGAACAAGCAGCAAGCCTTGATCTGTATTGCCAGAAGGCTGGTAAATATCGTCTACGGAATGCTAAAGAATCACACGGAATACCGTAACCCAGAGTAATAAAGCTGTTGAATACGAACAGTTTATGGTACAATAGAAACAGCGAAAAAGACAGTTTGGATTCCCACCTTTTCCAAAAGAACAGAGAAAAAGGTGCAAATGGTCTGAGGCGAATGCCTCAGTGCCAAGGGGGGATCTGAGGCTGAATGGGCTGATGCACTTGCTGCATCATTAGCCATTGCAGTGACGGTTAACACTGATGAAATTCTTTTAGATGGGATTAGATATAAATGTGATTCGATAGCTGAAGAAATAGCTCAATCTATGCCGAGAGAAGGAGATATATATTATCCTGCAATGTTAATTAACAATGCAGTATGGGTTGCACCCGTTGGTATATCACGTGCAGAAGCATTAGCTATAATGAGTCTAAATAGTAGTAAAGTAGGAGTGATGGCTGTCTCTGCTAAATACGCAAGAGGATTATGTAGTACTCTCGGTGGAGCAGAAGGGCCAGAAGGAGACTCAAAGGGAGGTTATTGGTATCATTATCATGGGAAAGCTTGCCGTAATGCACATTGCTGGTTTTTAGGTAACTAATATATTTACAGAATTATTAAATGCAAATAAACTTGAATTATTCATAATATTTTATCTAATCTTATATAGCACTTTATAATTCCTGTATTTACGTTATTTTGTTCTTATTCAAAAAGTGAAGATTAACAATAAAAAAGAGTTTCGATACTAGTAGATTAGAAATCCTCCATTCTTAGCACCGTGAATAATTCAGGAGTAAAATTTATAAAAAACCAAGTGAAAAGTAGGTACTATATGAAGTATATTACAAAAAAAATATATTATTCAAATCAATTTTATGCATTTTTTTTACACGGACCAGATGAAGAGGATATATTAAACGATAACCTTAATGTCCAGAATGAATATAGGTTTTATATGAATCGAGATTTTAATGAATGGGTGTATGATTATAAAAAAGTAAAAAGCATTTTGTTTGATCAAAATAATAATCTATGTATCTTGGATGTGGCGATATACCGCCAATTGTTTAAAATAGCTAATGATTATAAGATATATCAAGAAAAGCAGTTTTCATTACTTAGAGAGTCAACTCAAAAAACAATAAAATATGAGTGTTCTGAGAAAATTAAATTTCTTGCAGATTATAAATACCACGATTGCTCTATCGTTGATATTTGTTTAGATGGAGAACTGCTTACAATAGAATTTAATGATTTTTCTTGGAGAAGACATACAAGCTATATATTTATAGTTAAAGAACTAATTCATGATATTCCAATAAAAGAATTGAAAAAATTTAATGTTCTATATGAGGAAGTTCTTAGGGATTTTAATGATAGCATCTATGAATATAACATTCTTTTGAGAAAATGGGGAGATAATGAGCGAGTAGATCAAATTGAAGAGATAAGCATTAGATTTACCGATATAAAGAGTATTATTCATACAGATAACGAATCATGGGTATAACAGATTGATCATATAAGATGTACTGAAGAGGAATCCTCCAAGATTTGTAAGAAGGAGGATTCCTTTTGGTCAAAGCTTAGTAAAAAAGTCAACAGATACCATATATAAAAACTTGCCGATATAAATATGGATTATTTGCAGTAAATAAATCAGTAACGTTATTAATGTAGTTTTGTACCAGTTTCTGCTCTTTGTCAGGCAAATTATCTATAATTACGATCTATGTAGGCGAGGATTTACACAAAAAAACGCATACGGCAGTGATGTTAAACTGCTGGAACCAGAAATTAGGAGATATCACTTTTGCCAATAAGCCATCGAAATTCCATAAGCTGATCCGAAAGGTCAGCCGTTTCGTTACAGAAGAAAAGACCGTGGTTTATGGATTGGAAAATGCATATGGATATGGGCGTCCATTAGCAGTCTGGCTGATTGAGAAAGGCTGTGCTGTGAAGTCAACACGGCACTATCATTTGCCCAGAGGAAAAGTGTACCGATGTATCAGAAAAGTGACAGCTATGATGCAGAAGCCGTTGCTTTGGTCTTGATCAATATGCTTGACCGATTACCAGATGCAGTACCGGATGATAAATACTGGACGCTGTCACAGTTGGTTAACCGCAGAGATAATATCAGCATCCATTTACACCGATTAAAGAATCAACTGCATGAGTAGCTTTGTGTTGATTATCCAAGCTATAAAAAGTTTTTCAGTGACATCAGCAGAAATAAGGCTCTGTATTTTTTCGGGACCTATCCGTCACCAGAGCATGTGGCAGGAATGACGGCGGAACAACTGGCATCAGAACTGCGTCCGGTCAGTCATAATAGCTGCTCTGTGAAACGAGCAAAAAAGATACTGGAGTTGGTGCATACTGACGGCCAGACGAAAAGAGATCATCAGGAAAGCCGGGATGCCATCACAAGAAGTCTGGTGACAGATTTAAT
>CALBJS010000241.1 GCA_937892995.1 uncultured Peptococcaceae bacterium
AGACAGATCAAAGACTCTATTTATCCGGCCGTTACAATTGATAACAAGAAATCTGCCTATCAAGGAACAGGATACTTAATAAAAAATGGACACAAAAAAATTGCCCATATTACCGGTGATTTAAGCACCGAAACTGCCGTCGACCGGTTGAATGGCTTTAGACAGGCTCTTAAGGATAATCATATTCCTTGTAAAGAAGAATGGATTTATTACGGGGATTACAGTAAGGAATCTGGCAAAGTGCAGATGGAAAGGATAATTAAATTAAGCGACCGTCCAACTGCTATCTTTTTCGCTAATGATTTGATGGCCTTTGGTGCCTACGAAGTAGTCAATAAATACAATTATAAGATTCCTGAAGACTTTTCAATTATGGGCCATGACAATATTGAAATAACCTCATTTGTAAAACCGGGGTTAACCACAATGAATCAACCCCAATATAGATTGGGAGAAATAGCTGTAGAAAAATTGATCAGTATGATTCAAGACAAGGAAAGTACCAGCATATATCAAGATGTCATCTTGGAAAATGATATTATAGTTCGGGAATCAGTGCTCCGTTATTTTTCTTAAAGGAAGAACTAGAAATATTTTTTTGTTAGTACCGGTAACGTTTTCGGACTTTCTGAAGGAGGTGAACAATCTTGCAGGTATTAGTAACCCGAACATAAGATGGATAGCGAGAGAGGACTAAATAACATAAGGGGTGTTAAAATGAATAAAATATCTTTAGTACCTATTTACTCAACAAATATTTTGGGAAAGAAAATTGATAAAGAGATCAACAATTTTCTTGATGAATTAAATACGCTGGAAGGATTTAGTTTTGAATTAGTAAATATAAACGAAAAAACAGAAAGACTAACTGTATTATTAATTTTGGGCGGTGGAACAGAAGCTAAAACACTCGAGTACTTGAGGGATAAAGAGGATCCAGTTATCCTTCTTACCTATCCTTATAATAATTCTTTGCCTGCAACATTTGAAATAACAGCATATCTGCAAGGGACGGGCAGAAAAGCATTTTTTGTACAAACTATTGGTGAGTGGAAAACAGAACTACAGGAAATATTAAAAATCTACACAGCGGGAAAAAACCTTAAAAATAAAAAAATTGGTCGGATGGGCCAAGAGGGTAAAAGCCGTTATCCATTTGAAAAGTCTCCAGTAGAATTAATTAAAGGAAACTGGGGACCCGAAGTAATTGATATTTCTTTTGATGAGTTAACAACTAAACTGGAAAAATGCAAAGATGATCCAAGAGTATCAGAGTTAGTAGATGAAATGGTTAATGGTAGTATTAAATCAGTAGAGCCTGATTCCAATGATATTAGGGTAGCAGTGGAAGTATATTTAGCACTAAAAGATGTTGTAAATGAATATAGGCTTGATGCAATTGCATTAAAGTGTTTTGATTTGTTGCCTATCATAAAAAACACAGGCTGTTATGCTCTTGCAAAGCTAAATGAGGAAGGAATTGTTGCTTCTTGTGAAGGAGATATCTTAACAGCTACGGGTATGCTAATTATTCGGGAGTTAACCGGAGAGCCTTCTTTTATGGCAAATCCCAGTCTAGTAGATGTAGAGAAAGGTTTATTGACAATTGCTCACTGTACAATTCCACGCACAATGTGTAGTGGTTATATTATCCGCTCACATTTTGAAACCGGAATAGGGGTTGCTTTCCAGGGAACAATGTATGATGATAAATATACCTTGTTCAGAATAGGTGGAAAGAATCTACAGGAGATGTATGTAGCTGTAACTGACTATCAAGGAAATGGTGAGGACGAAAAACTCTGTAGAACTCAACTTTCTTTAAAATTTGAAGATCCAAGAAAAGTAGAAGAACTACTTTCTAGACCGCTTGGTAATCACCATCTGATTGTCAGGGGAAATCATCAGGACAGATTATTAAGATATTATAATATGTTTGTAAAATAATAAAACCTAAAAAACCCGAGACAGTATAAGTTTTATACTGTCTCGGAACCATTTTGCTATATTTTAGGATTGGATTTTGTCATAGCATAAAAAAGAGGTTACAGTTTTATCACGGAGACAACAATTGGCAATGAACAGTCCAATCAAGGTAATTTCATAAGGATTCAATCTTCGCTTGGCTTTTAAGTGTGTTTTAATTGAAACAGTCTAATGCAAGCAAGAATTATTTAGTGCGCACGGGAGGACACAATGTTAAACAAAAAAATGAAAGAGAAGATAACATCGGGCCAAAGTTATTGGTATAACTTTATTATACTGGTTTTAGATAGTGGAGGATTTAATTTTGCTGCAAATATGTTATCTCATTTAACTATTATCCCATATTATCTAAGTGAGTTGTCTAATTCAAATATAGTTATAGGGATGGCGCAAACAATTTATGTACTAGGAACCTTTATGCCTCAGGTTTTTATTGCTAATTATGTTAATGGACTAGAACGGCGAAAAAGATATATTGTGAAAATTGTTGTCGCCCAAAGAATCGGCATATTATCAATCTTTCTTTCTGTCCTCATTTTTGCTAAGCAAGGTGGCTTTCTTGCTATTTCCACATTTCTATTAGCGTTTGCAATTTTTACAATAACAAATGGCTTAATGTCTCCGGCCCATACTGACCTTGTGGCTCGTTCAATTACGAGAAAAAGGGGGATATTCTATGGGGTATCCTTTTTTATCGGAGGTATCTGTGGAATAATGGGAGCCCAATTAGCAACGAGATTTTTAGAGATGAAAGTTTTTCCTGTCAGTTATTATTATATATTTGGTTTAGCTTTAATTGTGCCAATGATGACTATGGTTTTTTGGTATTTTATTAAAGAACCTAAGTATCAGTATCAAATAACTGGCATGAAAACAAAAGAGTATTTTAAACACCTAGTAGAAATTATAAAGACGGAAAAAGAATATAGTAAATTCCTGTTAGTTCGTACTGTGCTAAATCTTTGTGAAATAGCCACTCCTTTTTATATCGTTTACGCCAAGTTGAGATTTGGTATAAGTGCAGGCACAGTAGGTTTATTTACAATGGTTACGATTATTTCGCAAACTGTATCCCATTTAATCTGGGGATACATCGGTGAACATTTTGGCTTTAAAAGAGTATTACAAATGGTAGCAGTTCTTGGAGTAACAGCTACTATAATTGCCTTAATTGCAACGAACGTTAATATTTTTTATCTAGTTTTTGTTCTTGTTGGAGCAATGTATAGTTCGGTTCAAGTGGCTAATGTAAATCTGGCGATTGAATTTAGCAAACCAAATGAAACACCAACATATGTTGGCCTAATGAATACTTTTCAAGCTCCAGCATTGGCTTTAGCCCCTCTCATTGGGGGATTATTGGCTGACAATTATGGTTATCGGTTAACGTTTTTCGTTGGTTTACTCTTATTCTCATTTAGTGTTGTTTTTTGCAGCATATACATGAAAGATCCTAGACAGCTAAAAAAAGAAGTTGTGTAATGGATAATTCTCTTTAGGAAAAATTATATGTCAATAGTCTGAGAAAATGTCACCTAAAAAGCAATAAATTATTCTGAGTAAATGTCACCCCCTTATTTTTCAACCAAGCTGACAATGCCTTTTTATGGCATTGTCAGCCCTTTTCCCGGGTTGATGTTGTCATGG
>CALBJS010000242.1 GCA_937892995.1 uncultured Peptococcaceae bacterium
TTGTGTCAGTCTTTTTAAACCATTCGATAGCATCTGTAAATGCACATTCTAGAAGGTTGTGACGCATGACCATAAAAAAAGCACCTCCGTTTTTTGTTTCTTTTTTTAAATTTCAAACACTATTATTATGGTAACAATACATTGTAAATATGCTTTTCTGATTGTGGAATATATTATGCTTAGTGTTTAGTTTTTACTGCTTTTTCATCCCGATCAATCCCATTGCTTTAGCAACTAGATCATCTTGTTCTTTCATATAGGCATCGAATTCCTTAGCTCCTAGAATATTAACAGAAACACCATATTGTTTCGCAAAGTCCTTAAAACCCTGGTCCTGGCCGGCTTTCACAAATGCATCTTCAAGCTTTTTGACGACATCGTCGGGGGTTCCTTTCGGAACCGCGATCCCTCTATACATCGTTAAATCAGCATCTATTCCCTTTTCTTTAAATGTCGGAACATTGGGCAAAGATTCTTGTCTAGTGTCCGCTACTACCCCTAAAGCTCTGATGGTACCTGCCTTTTCCTGCTGAACAGTATCAAAGACCATATTAACCATAGCATCAACTTTGCCACCTAATAATGAAGTAGTACTTTGTTTGGCATCCATTGGTACGTGTTTGAATTCTACCCCGGCTGCCTGTTCAATAAGAGCAGCCGTAAGATGGTTAAAAGACCCGACTCCGCTATTAGCGACCGTAACCGTTCCGGGGTTTGCTTTAGCATGAGCAATAAATTCCTCGATAGTTTTCCACTTAGCATCCGCTTTCACGGATAGAGCTGAGGCTTCATCCGTAATCTTAGCTACCCCTCGGAAGGCGTCATATCCTTTACCTTCCGGTAAATTGCCCTGATGATACGTCGTGGAAATCGAAGTTGAATTCCAGACAATATTATGACCATCCGGGCTAGTATTCAGCACATACTGATTGCCTACGGCCCCGCCACCGCCAACACGGTTATTGCCACAATCGGTTGCCCGATTTCCCTGGAGGCAAGATCTCCTAATTTTCTTGCAATGACATCGGCACCACCGCCCGCCCCAAATAAAATTGTCATGTCGAGAGCTTTAGTAGGAAATTTAGGTGCTTCTTGCTTGCCTCCCCCACCGGCACAACCTGTCGTCAAGACTAGTAAACCAGTGAGTATTATTGCGAAACAGCGTTTAATTCCCATTTTGTTACCTCCTGACCTAGGAATATTTTTAAACAATTTAAAAAACCTAAGTTTAGTTTCTTCCACAAACATTATTTTTAACCTAGAAAATCTATCCTTTATTGAAATACCAAACTTTCTTAAAAGTTTTTGACTATCACGAAAAATATCGTTTGCAAAGATTAATTTGAATAATTCCTAAGTTTTCGAAGCATAGTATCAAACTTAGAAAAACCCCTTAGAATTAATTCCAAGGGGTTTTAAAATATTCAAGTTATTTAAGGTGAGCGGAACAAGATATCTCTATTTTATGATTCTCGATTAGCTTCTCGACTTTGGTTACTTCTTGTAAAATATCATCTTCTTCAGTGAAATATTCCGTAAATACTTCCTCCATCTCAGGTAATAATTCTAGATTTGGAAGATAAACAATGAAAGAATAGGCTTTGTCCAATCCTGTCCCCACAGATTCCAAGACTTTTTTTAAGGTTTCTAGGCATTGTCTAACATCTTGTTTAAAATTGCCCTCCCTTGGGCTAACAGCCAAGGGCAAAACACCTGAACAATGTACATAATCCTCAATAACAACACCCTGGGAAAATGGCCCATAAGGATGTCCTTTTACCAAATTGATAAATGTTTTTCCTCCCCGAAATGCCGAGAATTCCATTTCAATATCCGCTGTGCTTTCTATTTCGGAAATCTGAACAAATACCCTGATCGGAAATTTTTCTTCCCTAAAGTAAAGACGAAATACTTCATTGACAACTGAACGATAATTAATATCTCGCACCATTACCAGGATAGAATAGATGTCATCCAGTTCAAAATCTCTTCTACGCATAAAAACCCTAGCCATCTCAAAAATCCTTTTCGTCTGAGTCTTAATATCCTGCTCTGTGAGATTATTAAAGAAATAATCGATTAATTCTAAACTAGAAAAGAAAAGATAATTGTCCTGGGCTTTTTCGTCCTCAATCCGGATATTTTCTTTGATCATATTTACTTTCATTTCTTTACTCTCCCTAGACGATTCCTGAGAAATATTTACTCAAAAAACAATGTGTCCCTAAGGATCCTAAATTATTCTCCTTTATTAAGCCTTTTTTGCTTTTCTGGCTGCCAGCCAAGGTTTGACCGTCGGTGCTAAGAGCATAACCACAGCCAGAGTTAGGAATACCAAGGCAAAAGGATTGGTGAGGAAAATACTGTAACTTCCATCCGAGAACACCAACGATTTGCGGAAATTATCCTCAATAATCCCTCCAAGAACCAGTCCCAAAATCAGAGGAACCACCGGGAACCCATACCTTTTCATTAAATAACCTAAAAATCCGGCCGCAAACATAATCACTATATCGGCATAGTTCAAATTGACGGCAAAAGCACCCACGACCGAAACAACTAAGATCATGGCCATCAGATTCGCTTTGGGGATATCCAGCACTTTGACAAATAACTTCATCCCTCCGAATTGAATCGCCAGTACCATTAGGTTAATAATAAAGAGACTGATGAAGATCGCATAAACTAGGGGGCCATTGTCTCGGAACAAAAGAGGTCCGGGAACCAGGCCATGAATCATCAGAGCACCCAGCATGATTGCCGTTGCACTGTCTCCCGGAATCCCCAACGTTAACAGCGGGATCAAGGCACCGCCGGTTACCCCGTTATTAGCCGACTCCGGTGCTGCTACCCCGTCTATTTCCCCTGTTCCAACTTTAGGGTTAGATTTTTTGGCTACATCATAGGCCATAAAGACCGCTATCGGTCCGCCTGTTCCGGGAATAGCTCCGACCAAAGTTCCAATTATGGAAGCTTTTAAATTGGTCGGGAACAATTTTCTCATTTCCCGCAAGCTGGGGAAAGACGCTTTAACCTTCTTTTTATTTTTCTCTAGAGGCTTATTTCGATTTTTACTAGCAGTCAAGAAGCTGTCGATAACCTCCGGTAGTGCAAACATTCCAATCATCACCGGCATAAGACCGACACCAATCATCAGATTGGACATCCCAAAGGTATAACGCTGCATCCCCATAACCGGGTCTAACCCGATTGTACAGAGCAACAACCCGACCAATCCGGACAGCAGCCCTTTCACCACACTACCTTCACTTAAACCAACAATGGTGGATAAACCAAAGACCACAAGGGCAAACATTTCCGGAGGGCCAAATTTGATCGCTATGCCGGCGATCGGCTGGGCAACTAAAATTAAAACAGCTAAAGAAACCAGCCCGCCAAAAATTGAGGAATAGATTGCTACCCCTAAGGCCTTGCCGCCCTGTCCTTTTTTAGTCATGGCATAGCCGTCAATTACGGTAGCCGCTGCTGACGGGGTTCCCGGAATACCTAGAAGAACGGAAGAGATCGAACCACCGGTCATTCCGCCAGCGAAAACTCCCAAGAGTACCGAGATCGCCGCCACGGGACTAAGGCCAAAGGTCAGCGGAATCAAAAGGATGAGAGCTGTACTGAAAGTCAAGGCTGGTATTGCAGAGAACACTATCCCTAGAATACAGCCAAGGAACATAAATATTAAGTTTTCCACAGTAATGGCAATCGACATTCCCTGCGCAAATAACTCTAACATCGTAAGGACTTCCTCCTTCTTTCACTAAAATAACCGGCCAGCCGGCAACGGAATTCTCATCAGCCAATCAAACAGGAAATAAACGATCAGAGTTACTGACGCCGAGAAAAGAAAAGCTCGCGGGAAAATTTTCCACCCTATCATCCAGAGCATTACTGTCAAGCAAATAATCATCCCTATACTAAAGCCCACAAAATAGACCAAGATAATACCTGCTAAAAAGACCGCAAACAATTTTAAGGCACTTTTCATCGGATGGGTTTCTTCTTCCTCAATCTCTATTTTTTCGCCGTCTTCCATGATCAATTCCGGTGTTTCTTGTTTCTTTTCATCTTTTATAAAAAAGAGAATTACACTGAAAACAGCCATTAATAACAAGATCACACTCGGGAAAAACTTCGGACCAGGTTCGCCGATCATGGTAGTCTCAGGAAGTCTGGTTGTCAGAAAGCCCCACCAGATGACGAATGCAAGTAGAATTAAAGCAATTATTCGATTGTGCTTCATCTTAGTATCTCTCCTTCGCATCAAGAAAATGTTCCTTGAGATAGATAATTAATCCTGACAATTTATTGTAAAGCCTTTTTTTTGCTGAACCTTCTTTGTAACCATGGTTTGACAAATGGGGCCAGAAGAATAACTAAAGCTAAAGTAAGGAAAACAAGACTGACCGGATTTTGAACAAAGATGCTATAGCTTCCATCAGAGAATACCAGAGACTTGCGGAAATTATCTTCGATGGTATACCCCAGGACAAGAGCCAGAATAAGAGGAGTGATCGGAAAGCCATATCTCTTCATAAAGTACCCTAGCAGACCGGAAAAAAACATAATAATCACATCGCTGAAATTAAGATTAATGGCAAAGGAGCCAACTACCGATATAGCGAGAATGATGATCATCAAATTTACTTTAGGAAAGTCTAAGACTTTAACAAAGAGGCGAATGCCGAAAAACTGAATTACTAACACCATTAAATAAATTATCAAAATACTAATGAATATAGCATAGACTAAATCCCCAAAGTTTTGAAAAAGAAGCGGGCCAGGAGCTAGACCATGAATTAAGAAAGCTCCCAACATAATCGCTGTAGCACTGTCCCCGGGAATTCCGAGAGTGAGCAGAGGAATGAGTGCTCCACCGGTAACTCCGTTATTAGCGGCTTCCGGGGCCCCTACTCCTTCGACTCTTCCTGTTCCACATTTTGGTTCAGATCTCCTAGCTTGGTCATAAGCTAGAAAGGAAGCAATAGGTCCGCCTGTGCCGGGTATCGCACCCAAACCGGTTCCAATTGCCGAGGATTTAACCATTAGAACAAAAGTTTTCCTAATCTCCTTAAAAGTGGGAAAGGCAGCTTTGACTTTTTTATTCTGGGTATCGTCACGTTGTTGACCCTTATTCTTCTTTGCTTCTAAAAAGGTATCTATTATCTCCGGTAAAGCAAACATCCCTATCATTACGGGCATTATGCCAATACCAACCATTAATCCGGGCTGATCGAAAGTAAATCTTTGTAATCCCATAACAGGATCCAAACCAACCGTGGTCAGTAAAAGACCGAAAAGACCGGCTAATAAACCTTTGACAACTTCAGTTCCGCTAAGACTTACAATTGTCGATAGACCAAACACTACCAGAGCAAATATCTCAGGCGGTCCGAACTTAATAGCAACACTTGCCAATTGGGGAGCCACCAGCATCAAGACTAATAAACTGAATATCCCGCCGAAAACGGACGCATAAACAGCCATCCCTAAAGCCCTGCCTGCCTCACCCTTCTTAGCCATCTCGTGCCCATCAATGACCGTTGCTGCTGCCGAGGGTGTTCCCGGTATCCCGAGTAAAATAGCCGAGATCGATCCTCCGGACATTCCGCCTGCATATACCCCGAGAAGAACAGATATTGCCGGAACAGCTTCGAGACCAAAGGTAAGAGGGATCAGTAAAATAAGTGCAGTACTGAAGGTCAGACCGGGAATCGAAGCAAAAACTAAGCCTAGAATTGTTCCGAATAACATAAATAGCAAATTTTCCCAGGATAGAGCAATTACTAGTCCTTGAGATAAATATTCTAACACTTAATTACCTCCTTTTGCTACATTACAAGTTTCCCCCTTCCACCATAACTTATAACAAAAAAATGAAACCTTTTGTCTGAATTATAATGTTTTAGTAAGGTTTTTATTTTAACAGGGGGGGTGGTTAAAGTAAATTCATAGCTATAAATGGTATTATCGTTAGTCAATTAATGTTTTTAGAAATATTAACCCCTCTGAAGGATTTTCCTACGATAGGATACTCTAGCACTATTATCCGGTTCCGTAACGTTTTTCTTAAAAAATACTTTTTATTTTCCAATTTTGCACTAGATATACATAATTCGAGCTAGATGAGTACCATTTATTATTGTGAATATTTTTTGTTTTTATCACTATCTTTATAAGAGCGGAAGATTTTTATCTTCCGCTCTTATGGGTCACTAGTAAAGCAATTACTGCTTTTTGATTCCGATTTTATCCATAATTTCGGCAACAATTTTATCATTATCAGCCATTAAGGCATCAAAATCAGCAGCACCTTTGACATCAAGGATAACACCATATTTTTCTGCAAAAGCTTTAAAATCAGGATCGTTCCCTGCTTTGACAAAAGCAGCTTCTAATACTTTTACGACTTCATCGGGAGTATCCTTAGGCACAGCTATACCCCTGTACATCATAAGATCCAGATCATACCCTAATTCTTTCATAGTAGGTACATCTTTGAGCTGTTCGAGTCTATTAGGTCCTACAACTACTAAGGCCTTCATAGTTCCGGCATCCTGCTGTTGAATAACATCAAAAGCCATGTTAACAATGGCATCTACTTTGCCACCAAGAAGAGCAGTAGTACTCTGTTTGGCATCCATAGGAATGTGTTTAAAATCAATGCCGGCAACATCTCCAATTGCCGCAGCAGTTAATTGGTTAAAGGAACCGACACCGCTATTAGCAATTGTTACTTCACCGGGATGTTCCTTAGCATAAGCAAAGAATTCTTCAATTGTGTTCCAACGAGCATCAGCTTTTACTGCTAAGGCAGATGCTTCTTGGGTTATGTTAGCAACACCTTTGAAAGAGTCGAAGCCCTTGTCTTTAGGCATATTTCCTTGATGATACGCAACACTGATTGAGGTAGAGTTCCAGACAATATTATAGCCATCCGGGTTTGTTCCCAGGACATATTGGTATCCCACAGAACCGCCACCACCAACACGGTTGTTACAAACCATTGGTTGACCAAGGTCCTGAGAAACCATATCTGCAAGTTTACGACCAATTATGTCCGCACCTGCACCTGCCCCGAAGAGAATGGTCATATCAATAGATTTTTCGGGAAACTTAACCTTCTGAGTTTCAGCTGGCTTACTGCAACCTACTACCATGGTCATAACGAGTAAAACCGTAAGGACGATAGCCACAATCTTTTTTGTTTTCATACTTTTCCCCTCCTAAAAATTAACATTCTGAATCAAGAGACTTAGAAGCTATTAAGAATAGTCTACAGGTCGATATCTCCCTCCCTTTTTCTGATGTTAAAATCTTATCCAAGGTTTTTTACCCTGAATAGGAATCGCTAATTAAAAGAATCATTATAAGTATAAGCTATTAAGTTCCATTTTTAAACATTTATAATATTCTTCCTCCGAGTAATTCTCTTTACAAAAGAGAGGCTCCCGGAGGAAGTCATTAAACTTAAGGAAGAACTACAACCTTCATTGCCCCATCTTTACGATTTACAAAGTAATCGTAAG
>CALBJS010000243.1 GCA_937892995.1 uncultured Peptococcaceae bacterium
ACTAAAACTGAAATCGAGGCTTCCCTCTTCGAGCATTGCTCTGGGAAAATTGAAGGCCTTCGGGTTACCTAGGGTAGCAGCTTTTTGAATATAAGGACCACCGGGGTATCTTAACCCCAGAGTTCGTGCCACCTTATCGAAAGCTTCCCCGGCAGCATCATCTCTTGTTCTTCCCAACACTTCATACCTCAGATGTCCTTTGAAAAGAATTAAGTTGGTATGTCCTCCGGAAGCCAAGAGGGCCAAGAGTGGAAATTCGAGGTCTTTATGTTCCAGAAAATTGGCATAGATATGTCCTTCAAGGTGATTAACAGCGATAAGAGGAACACCAGCTGCATAGGCCATTGCCTTGGCCGCCGCAACCCCCACGAGAAGGGAGCCTACAAGCCCCGGCCCATAGGTAACTGCAATAGCCGAAAGGTCCTGAAAATCTATCGCGGCCTCTTCAAGAGCTTTCTGCACTACATCCCGAATATGAAGACAATGCTCCCTCGAGGCAATTTCCGGAACGACTCCTCCATATTTTTGATGGGTAGCTATCTGGGATGAAATGATATGACTTCTAAGTTCTGTGCCGTTAACTAGAACCGCCGCCGAGGTCTCATCACAGCTTGTCTCAATTCCTAAAATCACTATATTTTTCTTATCGTTGCTCAAGTCTATACCTCCAAAGAAGCCAGCCTTCTACAGGCTGGCCCACATGATTACTGCATCTTCTTGATTGTCCGAATAGTACCTCTTGCGTAGCCCCGCCGCCCTAAAGCCTAATCCCTTATAAAGATTTTGTGCTGTGATATTAGATACCCTAACTTCCAAGGTTAGTCTTAAGACACCAGATCTAAACATCGACTGCATTATATTACGCATCAGGTATCCACCCCAACCTTGTCCACGGCAACCGGGCCAGATGGCGATATTAGTGATGTGGGCTTCACCCATTATGATCCAGAGGCCCATGTAACCAATTACATTCCCTTTTAGTTCCAAACAATAATAACGAGCAAGGTAATTATCCTTAAGTTCTGAAGTAAAAGACTCCGCCGACCATGGCGTTGGGAAAGAAGCTTCTTCTATGGCTACAATAGCTGGAATGTCTTCTAAGGTCATGGAACGTATTACTATCTCTGGGGAATTTTCTCGTAAATTCTCTTGTGCAATCTCTTTTCTAGTATTTTGCTGTACTTGAACTTTATTTTGCATAATTACTCACCTGGATTACAGTATTCATTCTAGCTTATGATTGGAGTCCTTATCCTGATTATAATCTTTCCAGATGTTTCTTCTTGTAATTGACTTCTGCTTCCGAAAGTCTGATATAGAGCGGCTCAATCCTATTAAGATTTCCAGAATAATTATCATCTATTTTCTTCCAGTATCGCCAAGCCTCATAAGCTGCATAAGCCCCCCTAGGTAGAGACTGACATTCTAAGGGAATAATAGCTTTCTCCCCAAGTACTTGTGCCAAATACTCTTTGGCCCCGTAAACAGCATCCCCAACAAAGAAAAACCTCGAATTGATTTCCCTAAGTCCAGTGATCAGGTCCTTCGGGGTGACAGCCTTGGGACCATCCAGACACTGAAGGTCTTCAGACCACCAATATCTGGCATAATACCATTCGTTCTTACGGGCATCTAGGATTACAACTGTCTCCTCCGGTCTCCCCCAACCGGCCCAAGCCAAAGTATCGAGGGAAGTAATTCCTATTAGGGGAATCCCTAATACTTGGGCTAAGCCTTGAGCTGTAGCAATTCCTATTCGGATGCCGGTAAAAGAACCCGGCCCACGTACTACCCCTATGAAGCCTAATTCCTCAAGTTTCCAGGCGGCCGCATTAAGAAGCTGATCCAGCATCGGAATTAGTCTCTCGGAATGGGTCTTGCCGGTATGAAGAAATCCTTCTCCTATTAACTTGCCGTTTTCAGCTAGAGATAAAGCAGTTACTTTAGTTGTGGTATCTATAGTTAGGTATTTCATACGCCTCACCGGTATAAATTACTATTATCTTTGATATTTGGGCAATTGCCCAAAGCAGTTCGTAATAAAAAAACTAACCTTTTTATTTTATCAGATTATTAGCTGATTTACAGTCCTTACAGGATAGAATCAAGAATTTGGGTCCATTTTCCATGATAACTAAGTCTAATAGATCGGGGAAGATCGCCACTTCCTTCTATCCCAATCTCCAATCTGTCTTCAGGCAAAATATCCTCAATTATCCCAGGCCACTCCAAAAGACATATACAATCCTCTCTGAAATAATCACTCACACCAATTACTTCAGCTTCTTCGGGAAATCGTAACCTGTAAAGATCCATATGAATGAATTGCAGTCCATT
>CALBJS010000244.1 GCA_937892995.1 uncultured Peptococcaceae bacterium
ACCCCCGTATCGGACTTTCACCGACTAGTTTACGCCCATGCTGGGCGCACAATAATATTTGTGCCTACCCAAAACGGGTAGGCACAAATACTGCTCTTACTAGTTTATTTATTTCCATTTGTTATTAAAAACCAAATGATCTCTATTTTTGTCCTTCTTATTCTCTGGGAAATTTCCGGAGAATTTTTAGTCTTCTTTAGTCTCAGGTAAAATAAGGTTCAGGCCAATGCCTGCTAGCGTTGCCCAAGCGACACCGTGGCTGCTGACGCCGATACCTACTGCGAAGATGACGGAGGCAATAATTAGATTTTTAGATTTGGAGAAATCCACCTTAGCTTCGATAAGGTTACGAAGACCCGCAGCTCCGATCATACCGAAGAGCAGGATGGATACTCCACCCATGACTGCGGTCGGAATAGACATAATTATTGCTTGTAAGGGATTGACGCAGCTAAGAAGGATAGCTATGAAAGCTGCTACCCAGAGGTTAAAGGTACTGTAAACACGGGTTACGGCAAGCACTCCAATGTTTTCGCCATAAGTGGTCAGGGGAGGACCACCAAGAAAGCTGCCGACTCCGGTAGCTACACCGTTTCCGAGAAGGACCCTGTGAAATCCGGGTTTGGTAATAGGATCGGAGTGGGTTATATTACCAAGAACGATCATATGTCCGAGATCTTCGATAATGGTGACGAATGCTAAAGGAGCGAACATCATGATTGCAGCTGGATCTAGAGCTGGAATTCGTTCCGGACCAAAACTTACAGGGAAAGCGAAGAAGTTCTGTGTAGCATCCACGATAGGCTGATAGACTACTATCCCCATTGCAAAAGCTACTCCATAGCCTAGGATAATGGCCATAAGGATGGGGATTATTTTAAAGAAGCCTTTGGCGAAGATGGAGAAGAAGATGGCCACTGCCAAAGTAAAGATGGCAATGCTCCAATTTTGAGAGGCCATATCGGCAGCGACCGGAGTAAGACTTAGACCGATGATAGCGACTACTGGGCCAGCTACAATTGGAGGAACAAGCCTTTGAATCCAAGCCGTACCGAAGGCAGACATAAGAAGAAATACCAGGATATAAATAACACCGATAGTTAAAGCTCCGCCCATGGCAGCAGCGACATTGTTCTGATCTTTAATAAAATAAGTGAGAGCACCAATGTAAGCAAAGGAGGAACCAAGATAGGCCGGTATTTTACTATCGGTAAGGAGTAAGAAAATAAGCGTGCCGATACCTGAAGCCAAGAGTGCAACGGCAGGACTTAGTCCGGTAAGGAAAGGTACTAAAACCGTGGCTCCAAACATTGCAAAGACGTGTTGTAGTCCTAGAGGGATGGTTTTACCTAGTGATAATCTTTCGTGAATTTGGACTTCATTTGCCATAATAACCTCCTTAATAATATAAAACCTCTTTCGTCCGTGAGGAGGAAGAGGTTTACTTGCCTAGAAGTAACTACATGATTATCCTTTCCAGTCTCACGGGACTAGTTTAAAGGTATTTAATAATTCTTCAACAAGAATACCACTTGAAATTAATTTTCGCAATATATTTTTAAGGAAATAGTGATTTATTTAGTCCGTTTAATATCGATTCCAGAAAAATTTGCTATAATTCTAGGTGAGATAATTTTTCTGAAATTATTTTAGGATGATTTCTAATTCTCTATTAAGCTAGAAAACGTTTTAATACAGCAAGAGTTTGTTACAAAATATCTTAAGGAGGCGTCTATAGATTTTGCAAAAATATGCTGAAGTGTTAGTAGATGTGGCTAACAGGCGTCTCGACCAAAGTTATCATTATCTGGTACCGGGGAAATTTCAGATCAAAGCGGGAATGACCGTAGTCGTTCCTCTTAAGAATCGGCAAGTTCAGGGATTAGTAGTGAGGGTAAGTGAAGAACCACCTGAAGTGGGAGAAGAAGTAAAATTACGGTCCATCGAAGCTGTTTTGGAAGAAGAATGTCTAATTCCCTCCGAATTGGTCGAACTTGCCTCTTGGCTAGCGGAAACGACCATTTGTCCTGTTGCTCAAGTCTTACAAACAATATGGCCATTTTTAAAAGGGAAACCCGAACAATGGATTATCCCTATGGTAGGAATGGAAGACGAAGATGTTAAAGTGCTAGAACTACTAGATCCGGATGCTTTTTATGTTCTTAAAGTTTTGAAGAGGGCACGACGAGGAGGCTTACCTGAAGGGACCCTTCTAAAGAGGGCTAAAGTAAAGCAAAATCTTCTTGAAGATATGCTTAAGCAAGGTTGGATAAAAAAAGAACAAAAATTCTCCAGACCAGCTTCTTTCAAGAATATTGCTAATAAGAAGCCAAAATCGGCACTTATCAACAATACAATCCCTATGCATATTCGCAATGGCTCTCAATCGGGATTATCTATTTCTCCAAAGCAGCAAGGGATTAGACCTACTACTTCTGTTTGCATAGAAAACAGTATTAAACTTAGTACCAACCAGATGAAGGCTTTTCAGGAGATATGGCAATCCTATCAGAGAAGAGATGGTGGGACAGTTCTTCTCTATGGGGTTACAGGGAGTGGAAAGACCGAAGTTTACAGGGAAATGATTTCTAAGGTACTCCAAGAGGGTGGCGATGTAATTATCTTGGTACCGGAGATTTCGCTCGCCTCACAAATCTCTACAATCTTCCTTGAACAGTTCGGCGATTTAGTTGGTATCATCCATTCGGGAATTAGTCCCAGTAAGAAATTGGCTCTCTGGGAGGAAATATTAAAAGGTGAAAAGAGAATAATAATCGGTGCTCGTTCAGCGGTGTTTGCACCTTTGCCGAAATTAAGGCTGATCATCCTTGATGAAGAACACGATAATGCTTATAAACAAGATGAAAATCCCAAGTATCATGCAAGAGATGTAGCCCGTAAAAGGATGATGCAGAGAAAAGGTCTCGTTATCTTAGGAAGTGCTACCCCTTCACTTGAGGCTTACGCTGCTGCCCAAAGAAGTAAGGTAAGCCTTGTTGACCTTAAGGAGAGATTCAATAAAAGGGATTTACCTTCGGTAGAAATAGTAGATATGAAGCAAGAATTAGCTAGCGGAAATAAAAGCATGTTTTCTTGTGCTCTAAGGAATAAGCTGCGAGAGAGGATCGAGAAGGGAGAACAGAGCATCTTATTTTTGAACCGCAGGGGATATTCTACTTTTGTATTTTGTAGGGAATGTGGCTATGTTGCTCGTTGCCCCCATTGTGATATCTCCCTTACTTTTCATAGTCAAAGCCAAGAGCTTTGTTGCCATTATTGCGATTATAAACAAAAAGTACTCCATCGTTGTCCGGACTGTGGCAGTAGATTTATCCGTTTTTTTGGGCAAGGTACCCAGAAAGTACAGGAAGAAGTCTCAGCACTTTTTCCGAGTATCGAAGTTTTAAGACTCGATACCGATACAACGTCCGGCTCAGGTAAGCACAGAAAGATACTTCAAAGATTCCGTAATGGGGAGGTTCCTATTCTAGTGGGAACACAAATGTTAGCCAAAGGCTTGGATTTTCCTAATGTAACCTTGGTAGGGGTGATCTCTGCGGATCAGCTTTTGAATATGCCGGACTTTCGTTCCCGGGAAAGAGCTTTTCAACTTTTAACTCAGGTGGCTGGGAGGGCCGGACGTGGTGAAAAACATGGCGATGTGATTATCCAGACCTATTCTCCTGAAGATAGAGCTATAGTTAGGGCTGCTAAACAAGATTATCCTGCATTTTTTTGGGAAGAGATCTCTTACCGGAAGCAACTTAGCTATCCTCCGTTCTCCCATATTATTAGAGTTTTGCTTTTTCATGAGAGAGAAGAGAGGGTTATCAGGGCGGCACATGATTTGGCAGATAATATAAGATCATGTTTAGGTTCAAGTTCAGGTGAAGAAGAATATTATCAGCTACTTGGCCCTGCTCCAGCGGTATTAACTAGGCTTAAAAACCAATTCCGTTGGCAAGTTTCTGTAAAGGGAAAGAAACCTGAAATTTTAAGGAAGATAGTTCATATCGGTGTAAAGGCCTTCTATAATGGATCTTCTTGTTCAGGAATTAATCTAAGTATCGAAATGAATCCTTTATCCACCCAGTAAGTTTTTTTGGGGGGAGACAAGACTAAGGCCACTTCCTAGAGGCGGTCTAATTATAGATGGTGGGAATGAAATTGCGTAAAAAGTTTGAAAAAGGTATAATAAATAAGTTAAAAAGCTATTACATTGGTAGTCTATTTAAGAAGAAGGTAAGGGCTAATGTGCTTAAGGGAAAGGAAGGAGCGGATGTTATGGCCGTTTATCAAATAGTACGTATTGGAGAGAGTGTACTAAAAGAAAAAGCCCAGGAAGTCGGAAAAATAACTCCGAATATTCATAAGTTGCTAGATAACATGGTGGAGACTATGTACGATGCAAATGGGGTGGGATTAGCAGCTCCCCAGATCGGGGTTCCTAAAAGAGTTGTGGTCATCGATACTGGGGATGGTTTATTCGAGCTTATCAATCCTGTAATAACAGAAAAGACCGGTGAAGAGCTAGACCAAGAAGGATGTTTAAGCATCCCCAATTTGGTTGGGGATGTAAGAAGAGCGAAGAAAATAGTTGCACAGGCTTTGAATCGCAACGGCGAGCTTCTAGAATATGAGGCAGAAGGGTTGTTGGCCAGGGCGTTCCAACACGAGATTGATCATCTGAATGGTATTCTTTTTGTCGATGTTGCCGAGAATGTTTATGATAAAAAGTAAACTATTTCATAATTGAGACAGGATTTTTTTCTAAATTAATCGAACTAGCTTTAAGAATAATTGTAAAGGGAAAATAATTATTCTTTTAAAAGGGATTTCGAATTCTTATTGTAGTAATTTTTTTGTTGGTGATATCTTGCCATAAAGATAATATTATGGCAATAATACGATATTGTTTGGAGGCGAGAGGATGAGGCTTGTATTTATGGGCACTCCTAGTTTTGCATTACCTTCTTTGCGGGCCATTTATGGAGCTGGGCACAGCATAGTTGGAGTTTTCACTCAGCCTGATAGGCCTGCAGGTAGGGGCAAGAGAGTTACGGCCAGCCCTATTAAGATTTTAGCAGAGAGTCTAAATCTCCCCGTATTTCAGCCTGTTAAGATAAAAACAGTCGAAACGGTGGATTTGCTTAAGAAACTTAAACCAGAGTGTATCGTCGTTGTTGCCTATGGCCAGATTCTCTCTAAGGAGATTCTGGAATTGCCGTATTATGGGTGTGTCAATCTTCATGCTTCCTTGCTTCCGGCCTACCGTGGTGCTGCTCCTATCCATTGGGCAGTTCTTAATGGAGAATCAAAGACCGGAGTTACGACAATGCTCATGGATGAGGGACTTGATACGGGCGACATGCTAATGACAAGAGAATACGGCATATCTTCTTCAGCCAATACGGGAGAAGTCCATGATGCTCTGGCGAAAATGGGTGCGGAAGTTCTGCTTGAAACAATCACAGGATTAGAAAAAGGAACAGTTAGGTCTACTCCTCAACCGTTTGAATTTACATATGCACCTCTTCTAAAAAGGGAACATGAAAAAATAGACTGGTCTTGGAGTGCTTCTATTATCCATAACAGAATTAGAGGGCTTAATCCTTGGCCGGGTGCTTTCAGTAATTTTCGTGGAGAACGAGTTAAAATCTGGCAGAGCAAGCTGTCCGTCAGGGATAGTGACCAAGACAGGGCCCAGGAATCATTGCCGGGTGAAATCGTTTCTCTAACCGAGCAAGGTTTTAAAGTGCAAACAGGAGAAGGTTTCTTGGAAATAACCGAACTTCAGCCTGCCGGAAAAAAGAAAATGTCCGCCTTTGATTTTTTTAACGGTCGCCGTATTAAGATTGGGGAGATTTTTGAATAAATCATGAGGATTTTAGCGATGCAATGAGTATGAATCTATTTAAAAAACAGTTAATTTATTAAACAGAGAGGGTTAAGGAGGGGTAAAAATGGAGGATATGCTTCAAACAATATTAGAAAAAATAACTAATATGGAATCTACCATGGATTCGAGAATGAACGTTATGCAAAAAGACATCAGTGTTATACAAAAAGATATCAAAACTATACAATCAGATGATATTGTTATGCAGAATAATATGAGTGTTATGCAAAAAGACATCAAAACTATACAATCAGATAATGTTGTTATGCGAAATAATATGGGCGTTATGCAAAAAGACATCAAAACTATACAATCAGATAATGTTGTTATGCGAAATAATATGAATGTTATGCAAAAAGACATCAAAACTATACAATCAAATAATATTGTTATGCAAGAGGATATTAAAGAAATTAAAGTAAATGCTGAAGATACAAATAATATGATTAATCATATTTTTAATGATATATATCGATTGGGTAAGCAGATTGAACACAGATGAAATGGAAAATCCGTGCTTTTAAGAATAGAAGAGGTCCTTTAAGCGAAATCTAAGGTTACCAAGATAAACTTAAATTAGGCTTCCTTACTGGAATTAGCATCGAAAGAGAAGAGAACAAATAGTTTTCGTGTAATAATTAAGATAGATAGTTTTTTAAAGTCTTTAGATGTAAAAAGGAGGAAAATTATGATTTTCGATCCATTCTTGCTCCATCCCTCAACCATATTATTGATACCTGCCATTATTCTTACTATTTATGCCCAGTCGAAGGTAAGTGGTGCTTACCGTCGCTACTCCCGAGTTCGAAGCAGCTCAGGAAGAACGGGTGCCGATGTTGCCCGAATGATTCTTAATGATAATGGTCTCTATGATGTCAAAGTGGAGCAAGTCGCAGGTGATCTGACAGATCATTATGACCCCAGGGCTCAAGCAGTAAGACTCAGTAGCGGGATATACAGCAGTACATCAATAGCAGCTATTGCTGTTGCAGCCCATGAGACAGGTCATGCTGTGCAACATGCTGATGGCTATACACCATTAAAAATTAGGTCGGCTTTTGTACCTGTCGCTTCCTTTGGTAGCCAGATCGGGCCATTCCTTATACTTTTGGGCATTTTCCTGGAATCGATGCCTTTTCTATTGACTTTAGGAATATATGCCTTTGCCTTTGCAGTTCTTTTTCAGATAGTAACTTTACCTGTCGAATATAATGCTAGTAACAAAGCTTTAGCATTTTTGGAGGGGAATGGTGTTATCTCTGGTGGGGAAGAGATGGTTGGAGCCAAAAGGATGCTGAATGCGGCTGCTTTAACTTATGTTGCGGCTGCCTTGACAGCAATCTTAACTTTATTAAGATTTGTATGGATTGCTCAAGGACGGGATGATTAGAAGAACTATGAGAACAGATAAGAAGAGAGATTTAAGAGAAAAAAGTCTAATTCAAGATAAAGACGCACGGCTATTAGCCGTGCTTATTCTTACGAGGGTAGCAAAAGAAGGTGCTTATGCTAACCTTCTTTTACGTACCGAACTCAATGATCTTGAAGATGGCCGTGAACGTCATTTTACGACTGCTTTGGTGAATGGAGTATTAAAGAACAAACTTACCCTTGATTATGCTTTAAGAAAACATCTTAGCAAACCGATGTCGGCTCTTCCCCAAGAGGTGAGGGCGGTCTTAAGAGTAGGAGTCTTTCAGCTACTTTTTATGGATAGAATTCCAATCCCTGTGGCAATAAATGAATCTGTTAATACCGTTAAAATAGTAAATCCTTCTTTTACCCCTCTTGTTAATGGTGTTTTACGTAAAACAGCTGATGTGGGTTGGAATTTTAACTGGCCAAACGGCAAGAAAGAAACAGTACGTTATCTTTCTGTAAAATATTCACACCCCGAATGGATGGTAAAGCGCTGGCTAGCAAGGTGGGGATTGAAAGAAACGGAACACTTACTAAAGCAGAATAATGCTCCTTCACCTACTTGTATTCGGATCAATACCTTAAAGACAACCAGAGAGAAGGTTAAGGAAACTCTGGAAGGCCAAGGAATAAAGGTGTATGATAGTGCCCGACTTCCGGAGGCTTTGTACATAGAGGATTTTGGCTCTGTAGGAAAACTTCGAGAATTTATAGAAGGGCATCTAACAGTTCAGGATGAAAGTTCTCAGCTAGTTGCTCATATTATGGGTGTAAAACCGGGAGATAGAGTCTTAGATGTCTGTAGCTCGCCGGGGGGGAAAACCACCCATCTAGCCCAGAACATGAAGAACATCGGAGAAATCATTGCCGTAGATATCTATTCCCAAAAACTTCAACTAGTAAATGATCTTGCCCAGCGTCTGGGAATCACCATTATCAAAACCGTAGAAAATGATGGTAGGGTATTGGACGGAATAGAGGGGAAATTTCATTCCGTCTTAGTTGATGCACCTTGTTCGGGTTTGGGCGTGATTAGGAGGAGAGCAGATCTTCGTTGGCAGAAAAGGGAAAAGGAGATAGAAAAGCTTCCTGAATTACAGTTGGCTATTCTTTTGAAAGCTGCTGAAAAGGTACTCCCCGATGGGGAACTTGTCTACTCCACTTGTACTATAGAGCCGGGGGAGAATTTTGAGATTATCAAAGCCTTCCGTAAATTAAGGCCGGAATTTACTCCTGTAGATCTTACTGAAAAGCTGCCTTTTCCAGTCACTGAGGAGAGAGATTTGCGACAGCTTCAAAAAGGAATGTGGCAAATTTTGCCCCACCAGCATAATATGGATGGATTTTTTTTGGCTAAATTTAGGAAGGAATCCTCCAAGTAAGCATAAACGTAGGTAACATGCTAAAATTTATTTTTGCTCATGTTCTATCCGTCATATGCGAAACTCGACACTAGGAATGAGTCGGTCTTACAAAGTACGAAGCCGCCATACCATGATTAAGCTTACAAAGTACTTGGGTTTAGAGACGGTAGATAATTGTTTGGAAAACATGTTTATAAAGAAAGAATTGGGTGAATAATACTAAATATGGAAAAGTTGGATTGTCGTGCCTGTCTCGAAGAGGAATTAATTGAAATTTGTCTGGAGAATAACATTAAAAAATTTCGGGCTAATCAGATTTTCAAGTGGGTTCAGCAAAAGGGTGCTCATGATTGGGAAGAAATGAAGAATATTGGGAAAGAGGACAGGGAAAAACTGAGAGAGATCCTCTATCTCCAGCCCTTAGAGATTATTAGGGAGCAGCGTTCTAAGGATGGTACCCGTAAGTTCTTGTTTCGTTTGGTGGACGAGGAAAGTATTGAAACTGTCCTCATGGATTATGACAAAACACTTTCTCGCGACAGACAGACGATTTGCTTATCAACTCAAGTGGGTTGTCCAGTGGGATGTTCTTTTTGTGCGACAGGAATGGCCGGTTTTCAAAGAAATCTTACCGTAGGGGAAATAACCGGCCAGGTATTAGAAGTTATGAGATATCTTCAAAAAGAAGATCCGGAATTTAAGGTTACAAATATTGTTTTTATGGGTATGGGTGAACCTTTTCTTAATTATGAAGCTGTCTTAAAAACTATTGAGATCTTAAATAGCGAAAATGGTCAGAAAATCGGGATGCGTAGAATGACTATTTCCACTAGCGGTGTTGTTCCAAAAATAGTACAACTAGCTAAAGATAATTCTCAAGTAGGTCTAGCGATATCCCTCCATTCAGCTAAAGATGAAGTCAGAGATAATTTAGTACCGATGAATAAAAAATATCCCTTGGCTAAACTTATCCGAGCTTGCAGGAATTATCAATCGATCACTAACAGGAGGATTACTTTCGAAGTAGCCTTAAATAATCAGAATACATCGAGGGAAGAGGCAAAAGAGTTTGTCAAACTCTTAAAAGGGATGACGGTTCATGTTAATCTTATTCCTGTTAATCCAGTTCAAGGAAGTAGAGTCAAAAGGCCAAGTAACAAGGAAATTTCCGTGTTAAAGGAGATATTGGAAGCGGGTAGAATCCCGGTCTCTATCAGGGAAGAAAAAGGTGTTGATATTGAAGCCGCCTGCGGCCAACTTAGACAGCGGCTGGAGTGTGAAGTCTATGAACCTATTAACCAAAATTGAATTGGTTGCAGAGTTTATCATTACGTATTTTTTCCGAAAATCGACAGAAACTATTCAACCGGTTCAAGTTGCCAAGGAACTTCTTAGGACGATGTTTAAGAATAAACAAGTTAGTATTTCTAATGTATATGTTCCGAATGTTTACCGGGTTTACCTTAGTGAAGCCGACTATACTATTCTCGAGAGCTTTGGGGAGACATTTCTCATTGAATTAGCAAAACATCTCTACCTAGAGGGAAGCAAACAAGGTTATACTTTTCTGACTCCCCCTTTAGTAGAAATTAAAACGGGTAAGGATATTAGCTTAGGCTGCGTGGACATTAAAATAGAATTCAACGATTCTATTGTCGCTAATTGGCAAATCGAAGAAGGAAAACATTTTAAAGGGGCTGAAGAGCTTGAAAAAACAACTGTCTTGCTGGACAGTGCAAAATTAACAAGTTTATTGGCAGTTGACCCCTGCAGGAAAACTCGGTCTTATCTCGAAGTTATTAATGGTGAGAATGAGGGTAAAGTTTACTATCTTGATCAGCAGGAATTAGTGTTAGGCCGCAATGAGGATTGCGACATCGAAGTCAAGGATGTAGAGATTTCACGTCAACATCTTAAATTATTCTCTGAGAACAGAAGGTGGTTTGTCCAGGATCTTGGCAGCACCAATGGGACTTATGTCAATAAACTTAGAGTTGATAGGTATATGGTGAATCCAGGGGATAAGATCAAAGCTGGCCAAACCCAATTTAGATTCAATGTTGAGAAGTAAAGCGGTGATTGGCTATGCAAATTATTACGGTCTTTGGACGGATTTTGTTTGTTGCCTTTATTTATCTTTTTATATTGCGCATCTTGACGGTTATGCTTGCTGATTTAAGAGCCAAAGGGGTATTGACTAAAGTCGAAGCTGACCTTGGCTGTCTTGAAGTACTTAATGGTTCCGAGATGCTACCTAAGGGTCGTAAGATTAGAATAGATTCCCGTGGGCTTTCCATCGGCAGAGGAAAACATAACGATATCGTTGTTCCTGACCATTACTGTTCCCAGGAACATGCCGAGCTTAGACACGTTAGAGGGATGACTACTTTGGAAGATCTGGGGAGTACTAATGGTACTTGGGTTAATGGGGAAAGAATAAACTCGCAAGTTCAGCTTGTGGCAGGCGATTATTTAAAAATAGGTAGTATTTCTTTTCTGTATACGAGGTGGAGAAATGAGAACAGTTAGTATCTATGAAACAGGTTATGTAAGAAAGAATAATGAAGATGGTTATTTGATTTTGCCAGAGGCCTGTTTATTTGCAGTAGCGGATGGGATGGGAGGTCACAATGCCGGCGAAGTAGCATCCGGGCTGGCAATTGAAAAATTAAAAACGAAAGCTTCACGATTGAAGGACATAGACACTAACGATATTCAAGGCTGGATGCTCCGGTCCATGGAAGAAGCCAATAAAGAAATCTTTGCTGCATCCTTATGTGCTGAAGAAATGGTGGGAATGGGAACTACTCTTACTGCTTTGATTATCAGGGGAAATAAAGCAGTAATTGGTCATGTTGGAGATAGCCGAATTTACCTCTGGCGTGACTCGAATCTCTCCCTTCTATCAGAAGATCATTCCATGGTTAATGAATTAGTTCGTCTGGGGCAGCTTAGTGAAGAAAAGGCTAAGCATCATCCTCATAAGAATGTACTCTCTAGGGCTTTAGGAGTAGAAAGGAGTACCACTATCGACTGTTTTCAGCTCGAAGTTCAACAAGGGGATGTATTTCTATTGTGTACCGATGGTTTTTCCAATGTGATTGAGGACGAAGAGATGGCTACAGAGTTTTCCGTATCCGGAACTTGGGATGAACATTTAGAAAAGCTTAAAAATATTGTCCTGGAACGGGGAGCACCAGATAATTTCACAGTGATTTGCTGTGTTTTGGAGCGGTGAGAAGAATGCTTTATAGTTTTACCCTTCGTTTTCTGACTCTGGCGATTATGTGGATAGGTTTAGGGGTGTTAAGAACAGAAAATATGGTTGATAGCCAATTTTTCTGGCAAGCTGCGGTATTTTCTCTTCTAGTGCTTGCTGGGGCCTTGATTGAATTCTTTTTAGGTTATGATGGTGATAAAAGCCTTTTGCCGGTAGTTCAGACCATCCTTGCTATAGGGCTGGTCTTTCTTATCAGGATAAAACCTAGTTTGGCCGAAGACCAATTTGTATGGGCCAATATTGGACTAATGATTTATTATTTTATTCTTTACGGCTTGAAGGATTATCGTAAACTAGAAGAGTATCAATATCTTTGGGGTTTAGGAGCTCTGATTCTCCTTCTAGTAACCTTATTCTTTGGGGTTACGATTAGGGGTGCTACGAGTTCGCTTAAATTTGGACAATTTGGTTTTCAGCCGGAAGAATTGGTCAAAGTTGCTCTTCTGCTTTTTATGGCTTCCTATTTAGATAATAATAGAGAGCTTTTAAGGACCGGAACTATTCAAGTGGGGAGGTTTTCCTTACCTGATAAAAGGACTCTTGGCCCTTTCCTTTTTATCGGTGTGTTTGTTTTAGGACTTCTAGCTGCCCAAAAAAGCTTAGGAACGGCCTTAGTCTTTTTTCTTCTGATGGTTTTCATTATTTATATGGTGACCGAAAGATTACTTTATCTGTTTATTTCAATTCCTGTAATAACGCTGACCGGAGCATTAGGATATTTTTTGTTCGGTCATGTCAGGGTGAGGGTAGCCACCTGGCTTAACCCCTGGGCAGATTCCGTTGGAGGGTTTCAAATCGCCCAGTCTATTTTTGCTATTAGTGGTGGGAGACTTCTTGGAACGGGTCTGGGTAATGGCATAGGTGCTTATCAAATCCCTCATGCCGATACGGATTTTATCTTCTCGGTAATTGCTGAAGAGATTGGTTTTGGAGGAGCGATGGCTGTGATTAGCCTTTTTATCATAGTCGTGATGCGAGCTTTTGCTATAAGCGTCCGAGCGGTAGATCGATTTGGCCAGATATTGGCTGCAGGTATCGGGATTCTTATCGGTGTAGAGACTTTGATCATCTTAGCTGGGGTAACGAAGATGCTTCCTCTTACAGGGTTGCCACTTCCTTGGATGAGTTATGGAGGTAGTTCCATGGTGGTTCATTTCTTTCTTTTAGGGGTTTTAGCTAATATCTCTCATAGCTCTTCATTTTCTATAAGCCGTATTTCAATTGGAAAACGGGCTGGTGTTTTAGAATGAATGGTATTAGAAAAATAGCAATGATGCTAGTATTTAGCTTTGTATTTTTAAGTATGGGTCTTGTGTACTGGCAAGTAGTAAATGCAGATACTATGCTAGATAATCCTGCTAACCGAAGAGCAGTTTTCCTAGAAAAAAGGATTACTAGAGGTGGTATTTATGATCGTAATGGAGTGGTGCTAGCCCAGACGAAGCAGAATGAAAGTGGAAAAGTACGCCAATACCCACATGGAGAAATGTTTCAACCCCTACTGGGGTATGCCACTGTACAATATGGCTGTTCAGGGCTTGAGGCCACACAGGCTGAAAATCTTCTTGGTATTAATGATCCATCGATTCTAAGAAAACTTCAAAACACTTTCGAATTAGAAAGACAGGGGAATGACGTTGTTCTCACTCTTGACTCCAGATTGCAAGAAGTTGCCTACCAAGGACTAAAGGGAAAGAGGGGTGCAGTAGTAGTTCTGAATCCCCGGAATGGAGAAGTTTTAGCCCTCGTGAGTCAACCGAGTTTTGATGCTAACGAAATAGAAAAGGATTGGGAATTGATCATGAACAAGGAGGGGAGTCCGCTTTTAAATCATGCTTTTTCTCAATTCCCGCCAGGATCTATCATGAAGGTCGTAACGTCAGCCGCTCTTTTTCGGGCAGGCTTAGACACCACCGATCTTTATAACTGTCAAGGATCAACGGTTATTAACGGGCAGACTATCCTTGAACAAAATGAGAAAGTTCATGGTTGGGTGAATTATGATCTTGCCCTTGCCTATTCTTGTAACACCTACTTTGCTGAGCACGGCATCAAAGCTGGTGAGAAAAGCTTTCTCCGGGCTCTATCGGCTTTCGGCTTCGGCCAGAAAATCCCTTTTGATCTTTATGTTCCTATTAGCTCGATTAGCGAAGAAACTCCTGTACCAAAGACTTTGAATCTTAACCTTTTTGCGGCAAGTACTTTTGGACAAGGACAGGTGATGATTAGTCCCTTCCACATAGCCCTGATTACTGCAGGAATTGCTAATGAGGGGGAAATTATGGTGCCGCATTTAATTGACAGAGTGCTAGATTCTAAGCAAAATATAATATATGAGAGTAAACCGGAAGTATGGCTAACGCCTCTGGACAAGTATGAGGCAGAAAAGGTAAAAAGCGGCATGATTCTGGCGGTCGATAAAGGCACTGCTTCTCCGGGAGCTCTACCAGGGGTTCGGATAGCAGCCAAGACCGGTTCTGCCGAGCCCGGTGGGAGCCAGAATACCCATGCCTGGTATATTGCTTTCGCTCCTGCTGAAGACCCTCAGATCGCTGTAGCAGTCTTAGTAGAACATGGCGGTACTGGAGGAGGGGCAGCAGCCCCCATAGCTAGAGCAGTGATCGAAAAAGCTTTAGAGATCAAGGAGGGTGAGAAGTAGTGGGTAGAATGTTTGGAGATAGATATGAGATAGAAGAGAAAATTGGGGCAGGTGGGATGGCTATTGTCTATAAGGCTAAGGATACCTTGCTTAATCGTACGGTAGCTATTAAAGTTTTAAGGGAGCAGTTTGCTTCCGATGAGGGTTTTATCCGTCGTTTTCGTCGCGAGGCACAGTCTGCAGCCAGTTTGTCCCATCAGAATATTGTCTCTATTTTTGATGTCGGAAAAGATGGGCAGGAAGATTATATCGTTATGGAATATGTTAAAGGACAGACCCTTAAGGACATTATCCGTCAACAAGCCCCTCTCTCTGTAGAAAAGACCATCCATATTGTTCGTCAGATCGGTGAAGCACTTGCTCACGCTCATGCTAATCATATCATTCATAGAGATATCAAACCCCAAAATATTCTTATGACAACAGACGGGAGGGCTAAAGTCACTGATTTCGGGATTGCTAGGGCGGCTTCCGCAGCAACCCTAACCCATACGGGAGATATTGTTGGCTCTGTTCACTACCTATCTCCTGAACAGGCCAAGGGTGCTCAGACTAACGAACAATCCGATATCTATTCTTTAGGAATAATCCTTTATGAACTCATAACCGGTAAAGTTCCTTATGATGGGGATACCCCGATTACTATTGCCCTTAAACATATTCAAGAAGAACCGGAGCTGCCAGGAAAAGTTATTTCAGGAGTATCTGCTGAACTGGATGCCATAATCATGAAATCCTTGGCTAAGTCAGTTCAAGATCGCTATAAAAGTGCCTCTGAATTTCTGGGAGACATTGATAGGCTTATGACAGGGCAGACCATCGTCTGGGAAAGGAAAATAGCCGAGGAAAGTACTGATAGTGATCAAACTCAAGTTCACAAGGGCTTGCGAGATAAGGTGATCTCAGCCGACCAGAAGGGCAACCTGGAAGACACTCTGCATAAAGGCAAGAAAAAAAGGAAATTACCCCTTCCCGCTTTGATTGCCATTATATCTGTTCTTGTTCTTTCAGGGGTTTCTTTTGCTATTTATAGTTTTTTCTATGTACCTGATGTTGTTGTGCCGGATGTTAAAGGTCTTACCATAGAAGAAGCTGAGTTAAAATTAAAGGATGAAGGACTGTTGTTAGGTGAGAATATTGAATTTGATTTTAATGAAGAAGTTGAAAAAGATAAGATTATAAGCCAAAGCTATGCCCCGGACACCATGGTCAAAGCCGGTCGGACAGTAGATGTAACTGTCAGCAAAGGTATGGAATTTATAAAATTTCCTGATGTAACCTCAAACAATCCGCTTCAGGAAAATGCCGTCAATGCCATTTTAGCAGCAGGGTTTGAAAATGATAATATAGAAATAGAGATGATGCTTCATCCCACCATTCCGACGGGAAGGGTGATTGGGCAAAATCCGCCACCCCAAGCGACCTGGCCTAAAAACGGGAAAATCACACTTTCAGTAAGCGGCGGTGAAGAACTAACCATGAAGGTTATGCCTGATGTTACAGGTTATTCTTCAAAGGAAGCTAAAAGTATTCTTGAAGCATATAAATTAACTGTCAGAGCAGAAACGGAAAGTTCTTTATTATTTCCTACGGATGCTGTAATATCAACCATACCAAGGCCTGGCCAACCGGTTAAACAGGGATCGGAAGTCAAAATAGTTGTGTCTGAAGGGCCTGGGCCACCGCCCTAAATCGAACTTCGAGGCTCGAAGTTCGAAGTAGAATTACATCGTACATAGACGACGATTAAGTTAACTAAGATAGTGACGATCATGGATAGTGGCACGATGTGTTTAGTTTCAAACAATAAAGGATGCTGGTTAAGTCTCCAACTATATCTAATACTAGGGGGAAAATAAGGGTAGTATGCTCATTAAGGGGACACTGATGAAAGGGTATGCAGGGTTTTATTATGTCTATGCTGATGACCGGGTGTGGGAGTGTTCCTTACGCGGTCGTTTTCGTGTCCGAAAACAGAATTTCATTCCTGGGGATAGGGTTATTATTCTTCCGGGAATAGAAACAAAGGCAACTATCGAAAAGGTACTGGAGCGTAAAAACTCTTTAGTGAGGCCGAATATCGCCAATGTCGATCAAGCCCTTCTGGTTTTTGCCCAAAAAACGCCTGATCCGGATTATAATCTTTTAGACCGGCTCTTAGTTCAAATTGAGAAGATAGCAATTGATATTCTTCTTGTTTTCACGAAGTCGGATCTGATTAAAGAGTTAACTGATCCTGCTATTGATTATTATCGTAGGGTTGGTTATAAGACCGTGTCAGTATCTAATAAAACGGGCCAAGGCGTCTCAGAAGTAGCAGAGTTCTTAAAGGGGCGAATTTCCGTATTAGCAGGACCTTCGGGTTCAGGTAAGTCAAGTCTTTTAAATTCCCTAGAACCGAATCAGAAGCTAAAAACAGGGGAAGTTAGCGAAAAAATAGGGAGGGGCAAGCATACTACCAGACATGTAGAGCTTATCCCGGTGGCAGGAGGGCTTGTAGCTGATACTCCAGGATTTTCTTCTCTTAACTTGCCCGAGATGAAAAGAGAAGAACTCCAGGATTATTTTCCCGAATTTCAAGAATATCGGAAAAATTGCCGTTTTAAGAGTTGCTTGCATGATCAAGAACCGGCCTGTGCCGTGAAAGATGCCTTGGAACACTCTCAGATCCTGGTCTCCAGGTATGAAAACTATATACAATTCTTGAAAGAAGTAATCGAGAACGAACGAAGGTATTAAGATTCTGCTCATTCAATAAAATTATTTAAAGGAATTTAAGAAATAAATAGAGAATACTAACTCTGGATCTAATACTCATACTAATACCTTAGCCGAAAGAGGGATAATATGACTGTAACAGTAGCCCCATCTATCCTTTCCGCCAATTTTGCTAAACTGGGAGAGGAGGTCAGAATGATTGAAGAAGCCGGTGCTGAAATCTTGCATATTGATGTGATGGATAGACATTTTGTTCCTAATATCACGATTGGGCCTGCTGTAGTGGAATCACTTCGCAAGGTATCCTCGCTGGAATTCGATGTTCATTTAATGATAGAGAATCCGGAAAGATATGTAGAAGCCTTCGCCAAAGCTGGCGCGGACAATATCACGGTTCATATCGAAGCAACTAAACACATTCACAGACTTGTTCAAAAGATTAAATCTTTAGATGTAAATGTTGGGGTAGCCTTGAATCCCGCTACCCCTCTTGAATTCCTTACATATATCTTACAGGAACTGGACATGGTATTATTGATGACGGTCAATCCCGGTTTTGGCGGACAAAAATTTATCCAAACTGTATTACCAAAAGTAGTAGCCTTATCGGGGATTCTCAGCGAGATAAACCCGCGGTGTAAGATAGAAGTGGATGGGGGAATAAATATCGATACCGCACGGTTAGCGAGCAGAGCAGGTGCAGAGATATTAGTGGCTGGGGCTGCAGTTTTCGCCGCGTCTGATCCGTGTAAGGCACTGTGCGACATTTTGTTGGCTGCTCGGGAAGAACACAATTAACGGTGGTGTAGATATGAAAATTGCCGTGATGGCTAACGGTGAATGGGATCCTGATTGGGGACGAAGTGAATTAGCAAGGGAAAAGATAGATGTTTTAATTTGTGCTGATGGGGGAGGAGATCATGCTGTTTCCTCAGGGAGAATCCCGGATGTGATTGTCGGTGATCTCGATTCTATTTCGGAGGCGAGTTTAAGCAGATGTCAAAATTATAACACCAAAATAAAAAAATATCCGGTGGAAAAAGACCAGACCGATTTGGAATTAGCAGTCGAACATGCTGAAGAGTATTTACGAGCCTATGGAAAATCGGAAGATGAGATTACCCTCTATGCTGCGGGAGGCAAAAGGCTTGATCATTTTTTGGGGAATATTGCTTTGATGCTGAATTGGGCCGAGAAAGATAGGACAATAAAAATGCTTGATAAAAACTATCAAGCATGGGTTATGCTCCCGGGTACAAAAACAATCAAGGGTACTAAAGGGCAAGAACTATCTTTGGTTCCTTTATCTGAGAAAGCCCGAGTTACTTCCCAGGGCTTATATTATGAATTAGCTAATTTGACTCTTCTTCAAAATTCTACCCGCGGGATAAGTAATGTTTTTAAAAACAACTTAGCTGAAGTCCAAGTACATGAGGGTAAAATACTGGTGATTATTATGAAGGAGTAAACAAGTATTTAATTATTTGACAATTTTGTCTTAGACACAAATATTGAAGATAATAAAGCCCCGGCTATAAACCGGGGCTTATTAGTCTATCGATATAGTAAAACTAAATATTACGTTGTACTTTACCGGAACGTAGACATCTTGTGCAAACCTTGATATGGGTGGGTGTACCGTTAACAATCGCACGGACACGCTGGAGGTTCGGTTTCCAGGTACGCTTGGTACGAATGTGGGAGTGACTGACGTTCATCCCCGTCGAAACTCCTTTTTTGCAAACAGCACAAATATTAGCCATGATTACTACCTCCTTTTCACCTCAAAATGACACTTCTACAGTTTAGCAGATGTTTGAATACTTGGCAAGAGTTCGGTAGTCATAATCGTTGAAAAATACAAGTATTTGACTTGACCCGGTTAGTATATTATTCTATCAGTAATGATATAATTATCCTAGCTTTATCTGAAAAATTCAAGTTGTCCAAGATTTTGTTTCTTTATCTTCGTATAGTTTATATTATATCTTTTACCAATATACATAGAGGAAAGTGAGGTTTCAAAAATGGGGAAACTAATGGAAACCAAACTGGGGAAAATAGGTATTTCTGAAGAAGTAATAGCAACTATTGCCGGGGCTGCAGCAATTGAATGTTATGGGTTGGTAGGTATGGCCTCCCGTAAAATCTCCGATGGGGTTTCTGGTTTGCTAAAAAGAGAGAATTTATCCAAAGGGGTTATTGTGACTTTTACAGAAGATATTTTGACCATCGATCTTAATATTATTGTTGGATATGGAATCAAGATTTCAGAAGTAGCAACCAATGTTATGGATAGGGTCCGTTATACTGTAGAAACGATGACAGGTCTTAAAGTGGCAGAGGTTAATGTTAATGTTCAGGGAGTAAGGTTCTTGGAATAGTAGAAAGAAAGTATATAGCCTTTGACAGACCTTATGATGAGTAGGAGGATAAGTTGAAAGTGGTGAATCACTCTAAAATTGCGATAATTGATGGTAATAAACTAAAAGGTATGTTCAATTCAGGATCTGGAATATTGGAACAGAAAAAGAAAGAGATTGATTCTTTAAATGTTTTTCCGGTTCCTGATGGTGATACCGGCACAAATATGAATTTAACATTTCGAGCAGCATCTCAAGCTGCGGAGAAAATAAAGGGAAATTCGATTCACGAAGTAGCCGGGGCTGCTTCTACAGGTTCATTAATGGGTGCTAGGGGTAATTCTGGTGTAATTCTTTCTCAGATTTTAAGGGGGATTGCTAGGGGCCTGGAAGGGCTTAAAGAAGCCAATGCTCTTCAATTTTCACATGCTTTGCAAACAGGTGTTGAAACTGCCTATAAAGCCGTTATGAAGCCTGTAGAAGGAACAATTCTTACTGTTTCTCGAGAAATGGCCCGTGGTGCATATAATAAAGCAAAAACCGGTGAAACAGATATCCTTGAGGTTTTGAAGGCGGGGTATGAGAGAGCGGAAGCAACTCTAGCCAAGACTCCTGAAATGTTGCCCGTCCTTAAACAAGCAGGAGTAGTTGATGCCGGTGGAAAGGGTTATCTAACTATTGTAAGTGGTTGGATTTTAGCTTTAGAAGGTAAGGAAGTTAAACTGCAGGAGGTAAAGCCAGAGGAAGATATTGCTTTAGCGTCAATGTCAGGCATTACTACCCTTGAGAATTTAGAATTTCCTTATTGTACCGAATTTCTAGTCAAAGGTAAGGCTCTTGAACCCGAAAATATCAAGCAAGAAATATTAGATAAAGGAGATAGCCTTTTAGTAGTGGGAAACGAGGAAGTTGTAAAGATTCATATCCATACCTTAGATCCCGGGCTTATCCTTAAAACAGTTATTAAATATGGTTCCTTGCACGAGGTTAAGATTAGTAATATGCTTGATCAGAATGAGGCCGCTGCTCACGAAACTAAGGCAATTGATGTTGAAAAGGAAGACTTAAGTCCTGAGCATATTTTTGTTAATAATCCCGATGATCATCGAGCTTTAAATAGTGAGGCAAAATTTAAAAAATATGGAATTGTAGCTGTTGCCATGGGTGAAGGGATAGCCGATATTTTTAAAAGCTTAGGTGTTGATCAGGTTGTTTTCGGTGGGCAGACTATGAATCCAAGTACCAGTGATTTAGCAGAGGCTGTTAGGAAAGTAGCGGCTCAAAATGTTTTTCTCTTACCAAATAACGGGAACATCATTATGGCCGCTAGTCAGGTCAATGAGATCATAGAAAATCAGCAGGTTTACGTTATTCCTACCAAATCTATTCCTCAAGCCATAGCTGCTCTTCTAGCATTTAATACTGATACCTTTCCTGAAGAAAATGTGAAGGGAATGTCTAAGGCTTTGACCCAAGTAGTCTCGGGGGAAGTGACTTATGCAGTAAGGAATTCCTTGTATGAGGATTTGGAGATTTCGGAAGGGGATATTCTGGGATTGGTGGAAAATAAGATTACTACAACGGGGAGAGATATCTTCGATGTAGGAAAAAAAGTCTTGGAAACTATGAACTGGCGCGAAAAGGATCTAGTAACTATCTTTTATGGGAAAGATATGGCTGAAGAAGATGTGCAATTATTTGCAGATTGGTTAGAAGGCGAGAAACCTGATATCGAAGTCGAAGTCTATTCCGGTAGACAGCCATTATACTATTATATTTTAGGTGTTGAATAAGCTATCTTCCCTTCGGTTCAGGCCGGAGGGTTTTTTACAGGAACATTTTTCTTCAAGCATACTCAGCAATACTCATCTGACACAAGGTGAATGTTATTCTTGTCATTAGATACCCAGCCTAATAGGAGAATGAAACAATGAAAAAGTATGAATATAAATTTGCAAAAACCAAAGCTAAAATTGGATTTGATTACGAAAAGAAAATTAAAGAATTAGAGCATGAGTGGAATGAATTGGGACAGCATGGTTGGAAGTTCTGTTCATGGGGAGACGGAGTGGTAATTTTTATTAGAGAAATTGAAGAATAGTTTGTCTCTGATTCGGATGGGCTAAGAATCGAAACTAAGTCAAGATTATGTTAAATGAGCTTAAAAAAAGATTTAGGGTGAAAATATGAAGGTAGGTAGTGTTTTTGATATGCTGGGGCCGATTATGGTAGGTCCATCAAGTTCGC
>CALBJS010000245.1 GCA_937892995.1 uncultured Peptococcaceae bacterium
CGAGGACGACAGCGATGTTGTGACGGTCCACGACCCCCAGCCGCTCGGTCTCGTAACTAATGATAACTGGCAAGTTGGCAGCAATGTCGGCATTGAATTTGATACTTCCAAAGCAGTCGTCCTCAATAATTAGACCTCCCTTCTTAACTCGGGAGGTCTTTACACTTTATTGACTATTCATACTGGATAACCGCACCAACTGTCCCCGGCCCGGTATGTACTCCGATTACCGGCCCGACCTGGGTAAAGATGGAGGCAGGAATTTGCAAAGCGTTTTCCAGTTTTTCTTTTAGATATGTGCCTGCTTGTTGAGCTGCTCCATGGGCTACTCCGAATCTGAGCCCTTCCCTTCCTTTAGAGAGATCTTGAAAAGCCTGAACGATACTCTTCAAAGCCCTTTCCTGACTACGAGCCTTGCCATAAGTATGGTAAATCCCTTCATCTCCAACCCTGACGATGGGCTTGATGTTCAGGAAAGTACCCATGATGCTGTGAACTTTGCCTATCCTTCCACCTTTTTGTAAATACTCTAAGGTATCGAGGGTGAAAAGAGTTTCAATATTCGTCCTGGCCTTAGATAGTTTATCTAGAATATTATCGGCATCGAGTCCCTCTCTGATAAGCCTAGTGGCCTCTAAGATCATCATTCCTATTCCTAAGCTTATAGTTTTAGAATCCACTAGATGGATCTTCCCTTTTAGCTTCTCTTTAGCCAAGCGGGCTGCATTAAAGGTCCCACTCAATCCGGAAGAAATATGTATGGAGATAATCTCCTGATATTCCTCTAGCAGCTTACTATATAGACGAATAAAATCTTCGGGAGACGGCTGGGAAGTCTTGGGGAGCTCTTGTGCGTTTGTTAAACGCTTATAAAATTCTTCACTGGAAATCTCCCCATCATAGAGTTCCTGTTCCCCGAATAACAATTTAAGAGGAATAACATGAGCATCACATTCTCTCGTAAAAATTTCCGGAAGATCCGCGGTACTATCCGTCACTAACGCAATTCTCTTCATAATCAGCCTCACTTTCCAGCTAATAAGATATTTTTATCCTTTTATCTATCCACCAGTCCAATTCAACAATTCCAATCATATCACCTCTTATAACTAAATAAAAGAATAAAATAGAAATCCTTGCCACAAGTTTGAAATAATAACCTGTCCCAACAAAAGTAAATCATTTTATTATCTTATTCACTACATTTAACAATTATTCTTTTTCATTTTAGCCGCAGCCTTAGTTTATTGGCCGCCGTACTTAGATTTCTCAACAAAAAAGACCTCTCTTCATTTGATAATAAGCAAGAGGTCTCTATAATTTATCCAGTTACAGTTACTAACTGCCACTAAGCCCCCGGGACACCTAGATAAGCAGAACATGCTATTTCGAGATCATGACCTTCATTTAATCTATTGATTTCAACGACATGGCGTACAGGGTAGCACTCTTTTTTAAAATACTCTTTGAAAACTTTATCAACTACGGGCAGATTAACCATATTTCTTAAATATACTGTTGTCGTGTAGACCTGCGAGAAATCAGCCTCACCTTTGACTAGAATTGCTCTTATATTTTCAAGACATCTCCGAACCCGGGTTTCAAAATCCCCTTCCACCAATAATTGAGTCAACGGATCAAGGGGACGAACTCCCGAACAATAAACATACTCTCCAATTCGGACTCCTTGGGAGAATGGCCCTGTTGGAAGATGACCCCCTTTTGTCTTTAAGTATTCCTTCGGTCCAAGATAAGCCGAGCAATCTATTTCTATATCCTGCCCTCCAACAAGACGCGAGATTTCAACTATTATCCGCAGGGGAAATTTCCCTTGTTGGAAATATTCCCTCATCACTTCATTGACAATAGGGCGATCTGCCATATTTCGAACATAGACCGTAGTAAAATACACATCTTTTAAAGTTGCTCCACCTTCAGCCAGAACCATTTTGAGATTCTCAAAACATTGCCTGACCCTCTGTCGGTAGTCTCCCTGCACTAACTCCTGCGTATCCGGATCAATGGCTCTTGCTCCTGAGCAGAAAACATATTGCCCGATTCTAACCGCCCGACTAATAGGTTCTGAAAGCATCTGCCCCTTCTCTATATTTAAGCATTGCACTTCCTCCCCCGGCTCTGGCACATAAGCAGAACAGACAATCTCGATTTCGTGATTATCCATTAGTCTGGAGATTTCTACTATTACTCTGCTTGGAAATCGACCTTCATTAAAATACTCTCGGAATACTTCATCCACTGCCGGTTTATCTGCCATATTCCTCAAGTAAACACAGGCACTGAAAACATCTTCTAAAGAAGCATTACCCTTTTTAAGAACCGCTTTAAGGTTATCCAAGGTACACCGAATTTTTGTTTTAAAATCTCCTGTTACAGGCAGATCGGAATCAGGATGAACCGGCCGGGCACCTGCACAAAATAAGTATTTCCCAACCTTTACACCTTGTGAATAAACTCCTCTAGGGGTTTGAGCATCTTTGGTAAATAGAAACTGCATCTTTTATCCCTCCACTAAATAATAAGCTATTTATATCATAACTAAAAAAAAGGAAAGGGCAAGGTTAGAAGCTAAGTTGGAGCAAGATCTCTATCCAATCAAGAGCTTTGGCTTTGTCCCAATTATACTTGTTCATCCTCTGCTTTAACTCTTCCATCGTAATACCCTTTTTTCCGGTAATCTCCTTCAATTTTTCTTCTTGCCCTTTCCATTTCTTATTGTTTACGAATATGCGGGAAAATATTTAAATCCACTTCAAACCAGAACTCAACTCCGTCTTCTACATTATCGCAACCATACCGGTTATGGTGAAGTTCCTGAATAGCACGGACAATCGACAGACCTAGACCTGTTGCACCTTTTGCTCTGTTCCTTGCTTTATCAACTTTATAAAAGCTGGTCCAGATTTTATCGAGATCTTCCGGGGAAATCTGAGCTCCTGAATTAAAAACGCTGACTCTAGCCTTATCTCCTACTTGCTCAACCTTGACCTTAATCAGCCTTAGATCATCGACATGGTTAAGAGCATTAATTAGATAGTTAACTACGATTTGTTCGATGCGATCAAGATCGGCATTGACTATGAGGCCCTCCCTCAGTTCGCTAAGAAGTTCAATGTTCTTTTCCTTAAGGAGAAGGGCCTTTTTTCTGAGAATATAATCTACTAATTGGGATAAATCAAAATCCGTCTTCTCCAAACGAGCATATCCTGTATCAATTTGAGAAAGGTCTAAAAGTTGCTTGACAAGTTTATTCATCTTAGCACTTTCATCGATAATTACGTCACAATAAAAATTCTTATCGTCTTCATTTTCATTGACATTGACTTTTAGTCCTTCGGCATACCCCTGGATTAAAGCAATTGGAGTCTTCAACTCATGGGAGACATTGGAGATAAATTCCTTTCTGAGCTCATCAATTTTCCTTTCTTTCTCGATATCTTCCATCAATTTCTCATTAGCCTCCTGGAGTTCAGTAATCGACTTTTCCAGCTGATCGGAAAGGGAATTAATGCTCTGCCCTAGTTCTCCCAACTCATCATGGGTTTTGACTGCGTATTTCTTAGAGAAATCCAATTTGACCATCCCTTGGGCAATCTCATTTAATTGAAGGATGGGCTTAGTGAACTTATCCGCAAAGAAGAAGATAATCAATAATCCTGTAAGAATAGTTAGCAAGCCTGTAAGCATAAAAAACTTATTGGCTATCTGGGCACTTTCCTGGATAGCTATTACTGGGGTACTAAGAAAAACAGAATCCCCGTTATTCAGAATACCTACTAAATTAATAAACTCCGTATTTAACCTTGGATCTGCAGCCTTCTCGATTAACGGCCGCTCAGGAGATGCTTTTTGAGCTTTTTCAATGATTGAAATCTCCGGCCTGAAAGGAGCTTCCCCATGACGGGGCGGCTTTAGAGGCTTATGGAAGAAACTTTCCTCTTTTAAAGAGGAATTATATTTGATATTTTCCGAAGAGTCCAGAATAATAATATGGAGACCTTCTGTTCTTTCCAATTTCTCTAGGTCTAATAACAATTCAAAAGGTTCTCCCGTATAGGATTCATTTATCTTTTCATAACTTTCCTTCAAGGTATTTTCCTTATTAAGATAATAGTACTTCACAAGGAACTGATCGTTTAAAAACCAGGACATTAAAACATAAAGAACAATTAGTCCGCTCATAGCCGCGAAAAGTTTGAGTTTTAAAGATGATTTCATTTCTCCACCTCAAACCTATAGCCAAGACCTCTTACAGTTTGGATAAAGTCTCCTTTAGTCCCTAGTTTATATCTCAGCCTTTTAATATGAGTATCTACCGTACGGGCATCACCATAATAATCATAATCCCAAACTGAATTAAGAATCTGTTCGCGGGAAACAGCTAAATTTTCATTTTCGACCAAATAGAGGAGTAGTTCAAATTCCTTGGGACTTAACTCTATTCTTGCTCCCTCGATAGTTACTACCCGTCTGTTTTTATCAATCTCCAGACCATCAATATTCTTAACTACTACCTCCTTCTTGGCTGTCCTTCTAAGAAGGGCCTGAACTCTGGCCACGAGAATCAAGGGCCTAAAAGGTTTCGTAACATATTCATCCGCTCCCAGGTCGAAACCAAATAATTCGTCCGTCTCTTCAGCCTTGGCCGTCAACATAATAATGGGTACTTTAGAAGTTTTTCTTATTTCCCGACAAACAGTCCACCCATCTAACCCCGGCATCATGACATCTAAGATTACCAGACTGATATTCTTGCCGGATTGGAAGATTTCTAAAGCTTGCTTACCGTCCTCAGCTTCTATAACGGTGTAGCCTTCCTTTTTCAAAAAATCAGAAATAAGCTTTCTCATTCTTGGTTCATCATCTGCTATAAGTATTTTAACAAGAGCCATAATCATCCTACCTCTCCCCTAGTACCTAATAATCTAAAGCCTAGTGAAATTTTAGCTTTTAGGATAGTAATGAACCAATACTTCAAATATCTATTGGGATTATTATACATTAGGTATTTAATTTGACAATGCCCATAACCTATTCTAATTTGAGGGGCTTAACTTTCCCCTGTCACCGAAAGAATCGCCGCTACCATGTATTCTTTCACCAGGAAAATTACCTCTTCCACCTTTATCATCTATTTCACTGGAAGTATTAATGAAATAACAAACTCCTGCTGTAACTAGAATGGTAAGAACCAGAGTAAGTACTTTAACCTTGTTACTCCATATCTTCCTGGAGATTACCGATATCCATTTTACATGCCTTAGAAGGTGCAAGAGGATTATTCCTGCCATTAGATACCCGGTCCAAATATGAAGGGGTTTAAAATTAACGCTTGTCAAGAAAGCCATAGCGAAGCTTGGTTTGAGATGTAAGATTATCCCGGTTGCCATACAAACCAAAGAAAACATAAACATTGAGGCATCAAGAAAGTAATTTTTTTCAGCATCAGAAAACATAAATTCCATCCTTTCAGGAAGTAAATATTTAGCTCTATTCTAACCAGGTTTTATGACAATCGTGTGAACAATATCTTACAGCTTTGTGAAAGTTGATTGATTAAAACGCACTAAACTATGAATAAAAAAGAGGCTATTCCTTTCATAAATAGACCTCTTTCTATCGCTATTCTCTTTAGTTAATAATTATTAACCATGTTTTCTACAACATAGCTTAGTAAAATAATATAAGAACCAGACCGCATGATTCTGTTCATCGGCAGCGGCTCTTTTAAAATGTTCTTTGATATAAGGATCTTCAGCTTTTTCTGCAATATCAAGATAGAAGTCTACAGTCTCCTGTTCATCTTTAAGTGCCGCTTCTAATCCTTCCCTGAAGGCTCTCGGACATGGTTCGGTAATCCCGGGAGAAGGCTTCGTTCCTGTTATCGTTGTGTAAATCTGCGAGAAGGTTTGAAAGTGACGTAACTCATCTTGCCTAATCTCTAGGATAACTTTTTTTTCCTCTTCGGTGGCAGCTATTTTGGCTAGATAGCCGTAACACTGGATCGCACTATATTCTCCATTAATCGCTTTGGCTATATCCTGAATCAAACCCGGACCATTATTGTGATACATTTCCAATCCCTCGCTTACCTTTCTAATTTGTATATTATACAGGTAAGATGGGCCGAAAGTGTTAGTGGACAACAACAATTCTTAATCCTTATGGGTTTCAAGATCCTCACATTCAGTATGACACTTTTTTTTATTACAGCTTATCATTGTCGAACCACAATGTTTACATGTTCTCTGCTTTTGTTCAACAGATGCTTCAGTTTCATCACCACAAGACCTGCACCTGAACTTGCAAATATTTCTAGTATAGCGACCCCCGCCGACTGAGATGGCCTTCCCTTCAGTTAAGGCAACAGCTACCTTCCTTCGTGCCTCATCGATGATATTTTGAAAAGTCTGTCTGGAAACCTCCATCCTCTTGGCACATCCTGCTTGGGTAAGTTTCTCAATATCCTTAAGCCTCATCGCTTCCAACTCTTCTACTTTCAAGCGGATTTCGTCTACATCCTCAAAACGCTTACAATTACCTTTAGGGCACGGCAAAAAATAAGTGTCTTCAGGGATGAATTCAACTCTTCTCCATTTTACCGGCCTAGCCATCCCGCTCACCTACAATACCCTGATATTTCATTACAAATCACCTCATGCGATAAAAAACTTTAAATTCTAACCATGAAATTACGTGAAATTTTTTTTGCGTTTTCCGTGTTGGGGTCTCCTACAGTGGCCACATTTCTTGATTTCAAGATCTCCCGTACATACGGAATAGTTTCCACCTTCGATCTTTAACCTTTTCCCCTCAACCAAGCTTTCAGCAATCTTTTTCCTGGCATCATTGTAAATCCTCTGGACAGTCGAACGAGCTACTTCCATTCTTTCGGCACACCGTTCCTGATCAAATCCTTGGTGATCGATTAAACGTATTGTTTCAAATTCTTCGATACTCATGATGACCGTATCCTTAGGGCCGGTATTCTTAACAGGAGCATAGAGGTCATATTCCGGAAGACCGCAAACTAACCGTCTTTTAATCGGCCTTGACATGATTCCCACCTACTTAAACTCTTTGTATTCTTAATTATAACACAAAAGGAGTGATCCTCTATTTTCACTCCTTTTGCGTTTGTATTCTCGTCCTGGGGTTATTGTTGTAAACAGGTCTATTCCTGCTCATTTTCGGAGAAAGATGCTAAATCTTTTTTTATATTTCCTAGCTGTGTTTCTAGGATGCTTTGTCTCTGTTCTAGGTATTTTCGGTCGGAGACGTTATCCTTTCTTACTGCAGAGCCGTAACAGTTAAAACCCCGGCCTCTTCCGAAACCTCTGTGAGCACCTCTTCCCGGGCCTCTTCCCATACCTCTGCTGAATCCGTACCCTTGACCACCTTCTCTGCCGGCAGGACTATTGGGGTTGCAGAAACCCATTCTTCTTCCGGTCATAGGTCCTTGACCCATTGGCCCTGTACCATTAAATCCTGGCATATTATCACCTCCCGTTTTGGGTATATGTCAACTATCTTTAGTATACCCCATTTTGGGTATATGTCAATAACTTTTCTGCAAATATGCCCCTTTTCTTTTATAGTTGGAAGAGCGGGTTACTCCTTGGGATCAAGGATTGCATGATCCTTCATGTTGGTGTTCGTGACAGATTGAACCTGTTGATTTCAGGCTACCTTCTAAATATTGCGAAACAGCAGCTTCACACAGTCCCTGAACACCTGTCAATACCTTAATATTATTGTTCTGAAAAAGTTCCTGAGCTGCTCCCCCCATGCCCCCGGCAATAATTACTTCTACCCCGTTTTCTTTAAGAAAAACGGGGAGAAAGCCGGGCCGATGACCTGGATTGGGGAGAAATTCCTTAGAAATAATTTCTTTTCCTTCTACAGTATAGACATCAAAGCCTTCACAATGGCCAAAATGAGCACTTACATAATTATTATCTGCGGCAACAGCAATTTTCATTGTTTTCTTTCCTCCTTATTCTCACTGACAAATAATTGTCTTTTGATTCTTTTCCACGCTTCACGAATTGCCTGATTAGCCTTACTGCCGGAATAGTAGATTATTGGGATTAATTCATTTATAGATTGAAGAACCGTATCATCGTATGGAATTCTTCCCACAAAGCATAGTCCGTTTGTTAGACAATAATTCTCGATTTGTCGGGCTATTTCTTCATTAATGTCCGCCTTATTGGTGCAGACAAAAGTTTTAACCCCAAACTGTTGACATAGTAAGACAATCCTCTGCAGATCTTCGACCCCCGACTGAGTTGGCTCTGTAACTATCAAGACCGTATCGGTAGCTGTAATCGAAGCAATCACGGGACAGCCTATGCCCGGGGATCCGTCGATAATCATAAGATCATCCCCGGCATATCCTTGAGCCTTTTTCCGCAAGACAGTGATAAGCTTTCCTGAACCCTCGCTACCTATTTCCATCCGAGCCTGAGTGAGAACCCCACTAGAGGTATCCGTCAAAATAACTTCAGCCGTCTTTTCCTCTACTAAGCTGAGTGCCTTGGAAGGGCAGATTAGGACACAAGCTCCACATCCTTCACAATAAAGAGTGTTCACCTTTCCGTCATGAATGGCTTCAAACTGACAAATGCTTTGACATAGTCCACACTCCGTACAGAGGGAGGTATCGACGCTGACTTTCATACCACCGGAGAATTCCTCCCTGAGCATATCTCGGCCATCATAGTAAAGATAAAGGTTTGGGGCGTCTACATCACAATCAACTTTCCCGGTGTTCTTTTCTAATTCCGCTAAAGCTACGGCGATAGTAGTCTTGCCGGTTCCTCCTTTACCGCTTATAACTGTCAGTTGCATTTCAACACCTCCCTAACCCGCTCAGCAATTTTATGAAAAGCCTCGCGATAAACAGGAATGTCTTTTAACATACCGCCCCGAGAATACTTTTCAGCGGCTTTACGGTCATAAGGGATCTGCCCTAAAACGTTGATCTTTTCCTCCTTAAAATATTCTTCTAAGAAACTCCCTTCCCCATGCCACTTATTAATGATAATCCCAAAGGGGAGCTTAAGTCCTTGGACAAGCTTGACCGCCATTTTCAGATCATGTAACCCAAAAGCTGAGGGTTCCGTAACCAGGATAGCCCCTTGGGCAAAGCGTAAAGAATTTACGGCATTACAGGATGTCCCCGGAGAACAGTCCAATAAGTTAGGTCCGGAGGGCGCATCCTTAAGAAGCTCTCTAATTACCGGAACCGCCATAGGCTCGCCCACATCTAAAATCCCTCGCCAACATTGGATCTTTTCTTTTTTTCCTTTTTCCAGAACACCAATTTTTCTTTCCTGAAAAGAAAGGGCCTCTGGTCGACAGACAAGGCTACAGGCTTGGCAGCTATGGCACAGTTTCTCAAATACCAATATTTCTTTCTTAGTATTAAATAAAGCATTAAATTGACAAGTTTCAGTGCATTCGCCACATAGATTACACTGCTCTTGATCGATGACCGGCGAGAGAACATGGACATCCCGGGAAGTAATCTCGGAAGGTTTAAGGAAAATAAAGCCGTTAGGTTCTTCCACATCACAATCCAGATAGTTAGCAGTCAAAATTTCTGCGAGATTGACCGCTACAGTAGTTTTTCCCGTACCTCCTTTGCCACTTAAAACGGCTATATTCATAAAACCCACCTCATTTTCTTTGACGGCCACCCTACTCCCCGGCCTATTTTATTCTTTACTTCATACCTGCATGGGATGGCCCTGCTTCGTTAAGTTCAGATAGTTTCCCGTCCTGGTAAAGCTCTAGAGCTTCTTGACAGGAATTTGTTTTACACCGGTAGACTTTAACTCCTGATTTTTCCATAAGGTTGTAAGCATTAGGACCCATATTCCCTGTGAGAACAACCTGCACATCTTCATCGATAATCTGCTGAGCGGCAGCTATGCCGGCACCCCCTTCGGAAAGCTGTCCTTTGTTCTCCAGTGCTTTTAAAAATCCTTGCTCGGTGTCATAGATTAGGAAATACGTACACCTTCCGAATCGGGGATCATGATTGTCCTTAAGTTCCTGACCATAACCGGTGATGGCTATTTTCATGTTTTTACCTCCTTGTATAATATTTCTTGTAAACAGGACCTACGTTCTGGATTTTTCCACGTTATTGGGTATCACTTTTAAATTATCCGTAGTTACCTTGGCCAAAGTAACTACGCAAATAACTTCCCTAAATTATTAATCTTGGATATACTCCATGATTTTCGTAACTGCTTCTTGAATTGTTTTCATAACCAAAGGATGATCCCAGTCTTTCTCACCGGCCAGAGCTGCTATCTCTCTGCACATCGGTAATTCCGCCAGCAGCTGCAGCTCCATTCTGGATAGAAATTCACTAAGACTATCATCTTCAAAGATCTTAATCTTTTCTTTGCAGCTGGGACAAAGCATATAACTCATGTTTTCGATAATGCCAATCACCGGAATCTTCATAGTATTAGCCATATTGATTGATTTGGCTACAATCATCGAGACCATATCCTGAGGAGTTGTAACCATGACCATACCGTTAATAGGCATAGATTGCATTACTGTTAAAGCGACATCTCCTGTCCCGGGTGGCATGTCCAGAATTAGATAATCTAAATCTCCCCAATAAACGTCTTTCCAAAATTGCTTAACGGCACCGGAAATGATGGGCCCTCGCCAGATTACGGGTTGCTCCTCATCGGGCATCAATAGATTCAGAGACATCACCTTGATTCCATCTTCAGATTCAACAGGCAATAACCCCCATTCGCTACTCTCTACTTTTTTATCCCTGACCTTTAAAAGTCGGGGAATACTAGGCCCGGTAATGTCAGCATCGAGAATCCCTACCTTTAGCCCTTTGTTTAATAAGCCTTTGGCTAACAAGGCCGAAACAGTTGATTTCCCAACCCCTCCTTTACCACTCATAACGGCAATGACTTTTTTTACTTCATTCCAAGGATTATTCTCAATCATACAGTTTTCTTGAGATTCGCAGTTGTTCTTAGTCGGACAGCTCTCACAATTTGCCAAAATTAATTCCTCCTTATAAGTGGCATATGCTATTTACAATTATAAACTTCCTCATAGTTATTGTCAAATGCCAATAACTATGTTATACTATATCAATATTACTATTAATCACACACTTGACATGGGGGTAAAAAAGAGATGGAAAAAGTAAAAATTGGCATTATTATTTGTGACAGGTATCACACTTGTGCCGGCGGCAAATGTCTGCGATCCCTAAATAAACGAGAAGGGGCCTTTAAAAGATATGAAGGGAAAGAAGTTGAGCTGGTGGGCTTCACTACTTGTGACGGCTGTCCAGGCGGAAATATAGAATATGCTCCCGATGAGATGGTTAAAAACGGCGTGGATGTAATTCATCTTGCTACGGGAATGATCGTCGGCTATCCGCCCTGTCCCAGAATTAATTACTTTAAGAAATATATCGAAGGTAAATATCCTGTCGAAGTGGTCTTGGGTACTCATCCCATCCCCGAAAAATACTACGAAGAACATCTGAAGCTGAAAAGCTGGGAAAGTCCTAATTGGCAAGAGATCATTAGCGGCTTAATCGATAAGGAAGACCGCATAGCATATAACTAAATAGTTAAAATTCCAAGGAGCTGCCTCCAAAATTAGTTTGGGGACAGCTCCTTGGAATTTTCAACCCTTAATGTAGCATCAAAGCCAGTCTTATTGTAAAATATTAGATAAGTAAAAATTTAAGCTTGCTTATCTAATATTTATACTAAAAAGGAGTCGTTATGGTGTTTTCTGAAAAAATCGTTAGTAACTTACAAAAATCATCTTGGATCAGAGCAATGTTTGAAGAAGGTACTAAGCTGGCGAAAATTCATGGAGCTGATAAAGTCTATGACTTTAGCCTGGGTAATCCCTTTGACGAACCGCCTCAGGAAGTCATGGAGGCTATGCAGAAATATGTCTCCGGTGAAATCAAAGGAGTCCACCGTTATATGAGTAATGCCGGTTATCCGGAAGTCAGAGCTAAGATAGCTCAGTCTCTGCAGAGAGAAAGCGGGATAGAACTTTCTGCTGAAAATGTAGTCATGACCGTAGGTGCCGCCGGAGGACTCAACGTTGTCTTAAAGTCTATTCTTAATCCCGGGGAAGAGGTACTTACCTTCGCCCCCTATTTCATGGAATACAATTTCTATGTCGATAATCATGGCGGAAAAGTCGTTATCATACCCCCTGACACTTCTACTTTTGAACCGGATCTCAATGCTCTGGAAAAATTAATCACCGCCCAGACCAAAGCACTGATCATCAATACTCCTAATAACCCTACAGGAGTAGTCTATAGCGCAAAAATCTTAAATAATATTGCCGAGATTCTGAAGAGCAAAGAAAAAGAATACGGTACTTCCATTTACGTCTTATCTGACCAACCCTATGCTGAGATTATCTTTGATAATTTAACAATGCCCAATCTACTGTCAATTTTCGATAATGGAATCATCATAAATTCGTTCAGTAAATCTTTAGGACTAGCTGGGGAAAGAATCGGTTATATCGCAGTTAGCAACAAAATTAAAGATGCTGAGATCTTAGTCAATGCTTTGGCCTTTTGTAATCGTACTTTGGGATTCGTTAATGCCCCGGGCTTATTCCAAAAAGTTGTGGGCGATGCTTTCGAAGCTAAAGTAAATATAGAAGACTATCAGGCCAAAAGGGATTACTTATATAAAAACCTTACAAGGATTGGCTTCGAATGTGTTCGGCCCCAAGGTGCTTTCTACCTCTTCCCTAAAGCTTTGATTGCTGACGATGTGGAATTTGTTAAGAAAGCTGTAAAACACAATATTCTCCTCGTTCCGGGAACTGGGTTTTATTGTCCCGGCTATTTTAGAATCTCTTATTGTGTAAGCATGAAGACCATCGTAGATTCTATCCCGGCTTTCGAGAAATTGGTACGAGAGTTTTAGAACTAGGATACATCGAATATATCTAGACCATATGTTTTGTTTTTAGCCTGAAGATGATTAGTACGGCGATCGATAAAGCCAAGATAGCCCCGCCTATTAAAAATATTTGCTGAGGATCAGATCCTTGGGGAACATTTCCGGAGTTCTTAGCCATGCCATGCGGAAAATTTCGGGACTCTCCATTGTGAGCAAAGTCTTGACCAGCCATATCTGGACGCCGATTGATACCCTCCGGTGGTATCATACCTTCTGCCGCTATCATACCCTCCGGAACCATCCGTGCTCCTTGGCGATCGTCCCATTTTTCCCGTTGGGGGTGCTCACCTTGGGGAAAAACTCCTTGTTGCCCATCCCCGGGATTATTAGCTTGTTCCTCTTCTCCTTCCGCGGGCAGCTCACCGCTTAATTGTAAGGCTACATTGCTGCTACGCTTGCTGACAAATTCTAGAAGGTTAGGAATTTGCCCTTCACCGGGCGGCCAAGGAAAATCTTCAGCAGGTTGCCGGCTTTTGTTGCTCTGCTTTGGCGTTTGTTCCGACACAGGATTCCTATTCTGAACATCAATCTTGGTATTATCCGTAGTGTTAGGATCTGCAGCTGAACCGGCCGAAATTACTTCTTGAGCCGTAGTTGGGGCAATAGCCTGTTCAAATTGCTCCATAGTATAAAACTTGGTAGGGTCTTTTTCTAAATGGGGTCTGATCAGGTTCGCAACACGCGTTATTTCAACAGTCATTTTCTCCAGGGTAAAAGGGCCGTTGATCAATTCTTCCAGGTATTGATGGTATAAATCCTTATACTTCTCTACCTCCAACAGTTTACCCAGCAGTGGCCGCTCGGCCAGGGTCGTCCCGGAAACGGGCTGGTCAATATCAAGTGAAGTCTGACCCTGCCCACTTCCTCTTCCCATACTAAAACCGCCAAAGGACATATTGTAGTCCCAAGGGAGAATAGCAAAAACCCCATCTTCTTCATACAGATAATAATTATGGGTAAACTGGCCTTGATAACTATCTAGATTTACAAGTACCGTATTGACAGCAAAATAGCGTAAAATCTCTTGGACATCTAAATATTTTTCTAAATCCCGACCTTGATTGAGCATCCTAATCATGGTAACCAAAGCCTCAGCACTACCGTCTTTCTCCTTGGTCACAGCCTGTAATCCGCTGTAAGAATCCCTCTGATCATCAAGATACACAAGGTCATTGCCTTTACCTCGCTCACCATAAGGCTTATAGATAGTTCCGTAGTTTGGGCCGTAATACCTTTGGGCCAAAGGCTTTTCGATACCTTCTACCGCCAGATAGAGACCTACTAAATCACCATTAATATAAATATTCGCATAGCAGAAAGCCGGAACAGGAACATTCATCTGCTCCAGGAGGTCATAAGATAAGTACTCCCGCAGATAAGAAGGATCACTAAAAGAATTGTTAAGATTTAACTTTGTAAGACC
>CALBJS010000246.1 GCA_937892995.1 uncultured Peptococcaceae bacterium
ACAGGACTGATACCGATTGAACCAGCCAAAAGAAAATTAAGATTAAAGAAAACTCCTGCTAAAAGAGCTGGAATAGTAAGGAAACCCAAAATTAAGGCCACCCCAACAATTAACTCCCCATAAGCCACTATATAACTGAAAATCTTAGAATTAGGCAGGGCTATATTACTTACAATCCATCCATACCATGCTTGGACATCAGGATTGTCGCCTACTGTCTTACCTAAAGCTCCTTTTAAAAAGCCCGTCACAGCTACACCGGCTTTGCTGCCTACCCAGACTTCCCGACCTTCGCCAAAGACTTTCCCCCAGCCGGAAGTGAGCCATTGCCAACCTACCCATACTCGGAGAATAGTCCAAATAACAATACCGGTAAGACTTTCTCTAAATGCCATTTGCTTCAACTCCTTTCCATAAAAAACTAGAAAATTTAATTAAGCTTAGTATTCCACATCGGAATAATCTTATGATATTTAGAGTCATAAAATATAAGGCCATTTGGATGAGATTACTTCGGAGATATGAATTGAAAGGCTGCCGTATAAAGCGGCAGCAAAAAAGCTTTTGGAATCATATTCTATAAAGTTTCCCTTCCCGGAATCCCGGTTCCTTTTGTTTTATTCTTATCCTGGACACTTTCTTTCTCTTCATGAAAATGAAGATCTTGATTTTTACTTAATTGTTTTTTCTTGCTTTTTTTAGCTATGGTTTTTGCCCTCCTTATTGTATTTACATATATATTAACCATAAATAATATTCTTAATGCGGACTAAGTTCGAGAAGGTTCTAATCTTCTTTTACATAAGTAGCGGATTAAGTGCTAAAAAGCTAAAGAAAAAATCAAGTATATTTATGCGTTTTTATGAAAAAATTGTTAAGGTTTGTAAATGTAAAAACGAACTGATTGGTGTTGACGTAGTAAGTCCTAGCCATTATAATAACATTTGCGACTTTAATTAGACATTTAATTTAATTAGGTGGAACATGGAGAGATGGCCGAGTTGGTTGAAGGCGCTCGCCTGGAAAGCGGGTACATGGGAAACTGTGTCGTGGGTTCGAATCCCACTCTCTCCGCCATAAAAGCATAGAATTTTATTTTTGGGGAAATAAATTAATAGGAAGACTTGGTGGGATTCGAACGGGCGGAAACGAAAACCCGCCCTCTGGAAGCGTTTTCCCGCCCAGGCGTGATAGTGAGCTGAAAGCGAACGGAGCGAATCCCACTCTCTCCGCCATAAAAGCATAGAATTTTATTTTTGGGGAAATAAATTAATAGGAAGACTTGTGGCTTTTTGCTTATTTTGGAGAAATAATTTATTCATGGTATAATAGGTTTGGCCGTACTAGACGGGGAGGTAGCGGTTCCTTGTAACTCGCAATCCGCTAGAGCGAGGTTTAACTCCTTTGAAAAGGGTCAGGCATTCGGAGCAGTCCGAGGTTTGGTGTGTTGAGTTTCTGGTCTTGCGCAATGGAACGCTTTGAACTGTGTCAGGTCCTGACGGAAGCAGCACTAAGAAGTCTGTGCCGTGTGCCGCAAGGTAGCCGGAAATGAGCATTGGGCCGAGGGTAACGTCCGGAGGCTGGGATTCGATCAAAGGTGTACGGCCTTTATAATTCAAGGTGGTTTCCTAACCATCTTTTTTGGTATTTAAAATCTAAAGTTTTCCATGAATAGGTGAATAATATGGCATATCTTGCACTTTATCGGGAGTGGCGACCAAAAAAATTCAACGAGATTGTAGGTCAAGATCACGTTAGGATTACCTTGACTAATGCTCTGAAGCAGAACAAGGTAGCCCATGCATATCTTTTCAGTGGGCCAAGGGGCACCGGAAAAACCACGGCGGCTAAAGTTTTGGCCAAAGCCCTTAACTGTACAGACAGGGATGGTGCGGAACCGTGTAATAAGTGTATTTCCTGCCTGGAAATCGATCAGGGACTGGCCATGGATGTTCTGGAGATTGATGCCGCCTCGAATAGAGGTATCGATGAGATTCGAGATTTAAGGGAGAAGGTCAAACTTGCTTCCTCGGGGGGAAAATATAAAGTATATATTATCGATGAGGTCCATATGCTTACGCCTGAGGCCTTTAATGCTTTGCTAAAAACGTTGGAAGAGCCCCCTACTAATGTTGTTTTCGTCTTGGCTACTACTGAAGCTCACAAAGTTCCTTTGACTATCCTCTCTAGGGTGCAGCGTTTTGAATTTCATAGGATTTCTTCAGAGAGAATCTTTGGCAGACTCCAGGAGGTATGTACAGCTTTGGGACGGGAAGTTGAGCCAAAGGCCCTCCGGGTTATTGCCTTCAAGGCTGAGGGTGGACTGCGGGACGCTTTAAGCATTCTTGATCAATGCCTTCTTCAAGAAGGCCCCATCAAAGTGCAGCATGTCTATCAAGTCATCGGAATGGTAGGAGAGAGCTGCAGTGCGGATCTTATGGATTCCTTGTTAGAGGGGGATTATGGGCTGGCTCTCGCAAGATTAGACGAGGGAGTAGCTCTCGGACGGGATCCTAGGCAGATCATCAGAGAATTACTTGAGTATTTGAGACAAGCTCTGCTCTATGTTGCCGGAGGGCAAGAGCCCTTGATTTCACCCGAGATAGTGCCTAGGCTGACTGCTCAAAGTAAACGAGCCGGCTTAAGTAAACTTCTAGCTTGGATTAACGTGCTGCTTAAAGGGGAAAGTGAGCTGAGATATGCCACTAATGCTCGCCTAGCTGCCGAAATGATCCTGGTCCAAGCATTGTATGAACAAATGGCAGGTGTTCCCGAACGGGATGCCAGAGTTACCAACGAGAAGACCGTACCTGCTGCTAACGCTGAGGTTCTAAAGAAAACATCAGCAACGAAGGCTTCAGTATCTACCGGAGTGGATCTCTTTTCCACCCTTACAGCCCAATGGTCGGAGATTTTAGAAGAAGTTAAGAAACTAAAAAGATCTACCCATGCATTTCTCTTAGAGGGAAGACCGGTCGCTATTAAAGAAGATTCATTATACTTAGTATTTAAGGACGGCTATTCCTTCCATCGCGATAAATTTAATCAGCTGGAAAACAAAACGGTAGTAGAAGGAATCTTAGAACAATTTTTAGGTAGAAAGCTGAGTCTAACCAGCTTGATGGAAAGTGAATATGAGGCTCCGGCCAGGGAAAATTCTCAATCCTTTAAGACCAAAGCAAAAGTAACTGATTCCATCACAGATAATTCCCAGGAAAATAATGAAGAATTTTGCGTTCAGAAAGCGGTCGAATTATTTGGTTCTGAACTTGTGCAAGTTACAAAAGAAAAGTAAAATAGTAGTTGTCTTTAGGGTCTTTCAATTAAGGATAAAACCGAAAAATAAGGAGAGTGTTTGATTATGGGTTTTAGACCACCTGGTGGGATGGGCAATATGAACCAAATGCTGAAGCAAGCCCAGAAGATGCAAGAAAATATGATGAAAGCCAAGGAAGAGTTGGAGAGCAAAAGTATTGAAGCTTCGGCAGGCGGCGGAATGGTGGAAGTTGTCGTTAATGGTAAGATGGAATTACTGGCCCTTAAGATAAAACCGGAAGCTATTGATCCGGATGATCCCGAAATGCTGGAAGACCTAGTCAAGGCTGCGGTGAATCAAGGCTTACGTAATGCCCAAGCCATGGTCGAGGAAGAAATGAGCAAGGCGACCGGCGGATTTAATATTCCCGGATTATTCTAAGGAAATAATCCTATGTAGTTTTTGTTTCATATCATACTATTAAGGAGATTCCTAGGAAGGTTACATAGGGATAAGTTTTTATGGATTTTATGTACTATCCTCAGCCCTTATCAGATTTGATTGTTGCTTTTTCTCGTTTGCCCGGGGTAGGCCCAAAGACCGCGGGCAGATTGGCATTTTACATCTTACAGCATTCTGATGATGCCGAAGAATTAGCTCAAGCGATTCAGACCGCCCTGAAGGACATCAAACAGTGCACTGTTTGTGGTAATTATACCGAGACCGACCCTTGCAAGATCTGTTCCGGGGAACGCCGGGATAAATCTTTACTCTGTATAGTGGAACAGCCCCGGGATGTAGTAGCTTT
>CALBJS010000247.1 GCA_937892995.1 uncultured Peptococcaceae bacterium
GCCCACGTTTACTTGACTCAAACGCCCGTGATAGTGCAATTGACACTATAGTGCAATTTGCACTATAATGATTTAGAGATTGAATATTTAAACCTACTTAATGGACCCAAACTCAATGAACCGAATACTGAATAATCAGAAAAAAGGAGTAGCATCAATGGCACAGGCAATTCAGGCTAATAAATCTAATTCCATAAATTATCCCGGAATAGGAGTCCTTTCTATCGCTCATATCTTAAATGATATGTATAGTAACTACCTTCCAGCTCTTCTTCCTTTTTTGGCCTTATCTTTAGGCATAAATGCCACCAAAGCAGCTATCTTGGTTTCAGTTTTCTCAATGACCTCTTATTTCGTTCAACCTTTTTTTGGCTATTTTTTAGATAGACAAGGAGTCCGCTGGTTTGTTCACGTCGGAACTCTGTGGATGGCAATACTACTATCCTTAACAGGATTAATAAATAGCTTTCCCCTCTTAGTTATTATAGTTGGGCTAGCAGGACTTGGGACCGCAGCCTTTCACCCCCAGGCTTCTACCATGGTTAGCGTCATCAGTGGCGATAAGAAAGCAGTTCTTCTTTCTTTCTTCGTTGCTTGTGGAAATATAGGTTTTGCCTTGAGTTTATTAATTTTTCCACCTTTTTTTAAGAACTTCGGCCTTGAATCAACCATCTATACTGTCCTACCAGGCCTAATCGTAGCTATTCTCCTTTACTTCTTCGCTCCAGAAGCGGATTCTCTTAAAGGAAACTCCTCGAAGCTAAAAGATGTCTTTCGATCTATTAGCTTAGCGTCCAAAAAACTTCTACTTATTATATCTGTTATCTCTATTCGCACCCTCGCTTATTTCGGTCTCTTGACAATTTTTCCTCTTTATTTTTCAAGTAAAACACTATTAATTTCTTGGAATAACTTAATGTTCATTATGCTCTTCTGTGGGGCAATAGGTGGAATAATAGGAGGATACCTTTCTGATCGTTTCGGGCGAAAAAGATTAATCGCCTCTTCTTTGATCCTCACGACACCTCTTCTGTTCGGCTTTTTATATACCTCCGGAGTAACTAGTACCATCCTTTTAGCACTAGCTGGTGCAAGCCTTCTTTCAAGTTTTTCGGTAACTATTGTTGCAGCTCAAGAAGCCATTCCTGACAACAAATCTTTAGCAGCAGGGATTTCGATGGGTTTTTCCGTTGGGCTTGGTAGCCTAGCCATAATTCCTATCGGTAGAATCGGAGATCTTTATGGCTTATCTACAGCTATCATAATATTGTTTAGTTTGCCAATAATTGCAGGTCTGTTAGCCTTGTTTATGGAAAATAATCCTTCAGCTTCTTCGGAACGGGCTGCGAATTAAATATACGTAATTTAATATTCTCTAGTGGGAATAAATGGACAAGTGAGGTATAATGAACTAAACGTACTTAAATCAGAGATTTTGTTAATATTAAGAAATTGGCAAGGGGGGAGCAAGTCAGATGTACACATTAAAAAACTTCAGCGAGGTTATGGTCAGAAGAACGCTTGATGAGTATCTGGCAAAAGTAAATATACCTTGCAAATGCGAAAGATGTCGGGCTGACATCATGACCTTTGCCCTAAACCGCCTTCCACCGCGATACTTTGTTTCTCTAAAAGGTGAGGTAATCACTAATTTTGAATCTCAGATGGTTCCGGATAAAGCACGAGTCTTAGCAGAGATAGTGGCCGCAGCTCAAATTGTAGCATCTGACCCTCACCATTCT
>CALBJS010000248.1 GCA_937892995.1 uncultured Peptococcaceae bacterium
CTTTCCCTACACGACGCTCTTCTGATCTCAGCTGGTACAGGAAATCACTGCTCCTACAGGGGAAATAATCGTACCTTTTAAAAAAGAAATAGTCGGTAGGGTTATTAAGGATGATACTGCTAAGTTGACCCGAGAAGTTCTGGAATCTGTCGTAACCAATGGTACAGGTAGAAGAGCTTTTCTTCCTGGATACCGAGTTGCAGGTAAGACGGGGACTGCCCAGAAGGTTGCCAATGGGAGGTATATTCAGGGGGAATATGTTGCATCGTTTATCGCCTTTGCTCCTGCCGACAATCCAAGATTGACAGTATTGGTAATCATTGACGGGGTTCCTTTTTATGGAGGGGTTATAGTAGGGCCGGTAGTTCAGACGGTAATGCTCGATTCTTTAAAATATCTGGGAATTAAACCCGATCTTAAGGCCCCACTTGCCCCGGGGAAGCCAATGTATGGGTTAGAGTTTCCGCCGGTTAAAAAAGCAGCTGAAGTTCCTTCGGTACTTGGACTTTCTTTAGAGGAAGCAGAGTCAGTACTCAAGAAGGCCGGATTTAACGTTATGATTGAAGGCAAGGGTTTAAATGTAATCGATCAGATACCTCATGGCGATGCTACCGTTGAAGCCGGTTCGACAGTATTACTCTATCTTGGTAATGAAGCAGGGCAACCAAGCTTAGCACCTTGGCTTGAATTCTATGATCCTGATATTGAAGCTATAGAGAGCTTAGGAAGTAGAGTACCGATCAGTGCCAATCCGGGGTTATGGGAATAACTCATAGCAGATCTAAAGTTCGAAATTCTAGGTCTGCTATCCATTTTTTTTGTTTATAATAGAAAGAGTAGTTTTTTAAGGATTTTAGCACTTACTTGGATGATGGTTGGGTGAAAGGGTGAAGAAAATGGTAAGTAATGCTAGGGCTTTAATCGATTTAATGAGCAAGATAAAGGAAGTGGAAGTACTCGGGAATACCGGAGTAATGATCTCCGGTATCACTCATAATTCTAAGGAAGTCTCGCCAGGGGACATTTATGTCTGTATCCCTGGCTTTAAACTAGACGGGCATGATTTTGCAGAAGAGGCAGTGCAAGCCGGAGCTTCTGTTTTAGTAGTTGAACGATATTTGGATCTGGAAATTCCGCAATTAAAAGTGAAAGATTCTCGTCAATTTATTGGCTACTTAGCTGCCGCTGTATACGGAGAACCCTCCCGGAAGCTTAAACTGGTCGGGGTAACAGGAACTAACGGAAAAACCACAGTGACTCATCTCGTAGAGAAAATAGCCCGGCTCGGAGGAAAGAAAACCGGACTGATTGGGACTTTAGGAGCTAGGATCGCTGAGCGGGAGCTTCCGGGGCAACATACTACTCCGGAATCAACTGAAATTCAAAAATTGCTGGCCGCTATGGTCTCGGAGGGAGTGGAAACGGCGGTCATGGAAGTGTCTTCCCATGCCCTGGATCTCGGCAGGGTAAACGGTTGCACCTATAGGGCGGGGATATTTACTAATCTGTCCCAGGATCATTTGGATTATCATCAGGATATGCAGGAATATCTCGAAGCTAAAGCCCTTCTTTTTTCCGGTATGAATGAGGATACTGAGGATCAATTCGCCGTGCTAAATGCGGATGATGCTTCTTGTGAGTATCTAACACAGAGGACAGCATGCAAAATAATAACCTACGGGGTGGATTCTGAGGCTGATTTTAGGGCCCGAAATATCAGGCTTACTGCTAGGGGGGTCGAATTTGAGGTTGTATTCCAAGGTTCTAAAGCCCAAGTATTTTATAGTACTCCCGGAAAATTTAGTGTATATAACGCTCTAGCCGCCTTTACCTGGGGAATTGTTTCCGGTTATCCTCTGGAGATTGTTATTAAGGCTCTAAAGGAAATAAAAGGTGTGCCTGGAAGATTTGAAAGTATTCGCAGGGGACAACCTTTTCAGGTCATAGTTGATTACGCCCATACTCCGGATGGCCTAGAGAATGTTTTAGAAACCGCTAGGGAAATAACTATAGGCAGGCTAATAACGGTGTTCGGATGCGGGGGAGACCGAGATAGGAGGAAGCGTCCTTTAATGGGGGAAGCTGCAGATCGTTTAAGTGACTATCTTGTGGTTACTTCCGATAATCCCCGAACCGAAGATCCGGACAAGATTATTGAGGATATTCTTCCAGGTATCGGGAGAGCGAGCTATAAAATCATTGCCGATCGTCGTAGCGCCATTAATCACGCCTGTTCAATTGCTTTACCAGGTGATACTATATTAATTGCAGGTAAAGGACATGAAGACTATCAAATTATCGGAATAAAAAAGATTCACTTTGACGATAGAGAAGAAGTGGAAAGAGCATTAAGGGGAATTGGGTATGTGGAATAGTGGAAAAATTGCTCAGGTCTTAGGTGGCAAACTCTATGGCAGTGAGGAAGTCCCTTTTCAGGGGTGTGTCCTTGATAGTCGCCAGGTAAGAGAGGGAGAGGTATTCGTAGCTATTCAAGGGGAGAAGACCGATGGCCATATTTACATTCGCCATGCTTTTGAGGCCGGAGCAGGGATAGTGTTGGCGGAAACAGCGAGATTAGAGGAGCTCGGGTTGCCCGAAACTCCTGAAAATAAAGCTCTGATTTCGGTTAGGAATTCTACGGCGGCTTTGCAGGCTTTAGCCAAAGCTTGGAGGAAGGAAATCAAGCCGCTAGTCGTAGGTATCACCGGCAGTAGTGGTAAAACAACTACTAAGGACATGGTAGCCGCTGTCTTGGCTCAGAAGTACCGGATACATAAAAGTAGGGAGAATCATAATAATGAACTCGGTCTACCGCTTACCATTCTGAGTGCACCCCGTGAAACAGAGGCCATGGTACTGGAAATGGGAATGAGGGGTCTTGGTCAAATAGCAGCTCTCTGTGAGATTTGTAGCCCCTCTATCGGGGTAATCACCAATATTGGCAATACTCATCTGGAGTTGTTAGGTTCGCAGGAAAAAATAGCTGAGGCTAAATGGGAACTTATCGCTAGTCTTCCGGAAGAAGGAACGGCGGTACTTAACGCTGAGGATTTCTTTAGTATTGAGAAGGCTAAGAAAACAGTAATCAAGAAAGTGTTCTATGGAATAGAAGGGAGATACGTTCAACCAGATGTTTATGGGGAGAAACTTCAAGTTTCGGGGTTTCTTAAGACCATTTTCGAAGCTAACGCTTATACAGAAAAGACTAAAATAATTCTTCCTTTGCCTGGTAAACATAATGTCCTTGATGCTTTAGCAGCTTTAGCAGTGGGCCTAAGCTGCGGAGTTTCCCTGGAGCAAGCCTCTTTAGCCTTAGAGAGATTCGAACTTTCTAAGATGAGATTGGAGATTTTCCCAGGAGTTGCGGGAAGCATAGTGATTAGTGATGTTTATAACGCTAACCCTGCTTCTATGAAAGCCTCTCTTCAAGTCCTTTCCGAACGGGGTGGGAGCAAAACCATTGCTGTTTTGGGAGAAATGTATGAGCTTGGAGATGCGGCTATTTCCGGTCATAGAGAAGTAGGTCAGCTAGCTTCTATTCTTAAGATCAGTGAACTTGTAACAGTTGGAAAGTTGGCTGAAGATATAGCTAGGGGAGCAATGCAGGCGGGGTTGCCCGCTGAAAGAATACATGTCTGTGGGAATTGTGACCAAGCTGCCTTCTTGACCCGGCGTTTATTGGAAGAGATAGGTCCTGATGCTTGGATCCTCGTAAAAGGCTCGAGGGGCATGAAGATGGAAAGAGTGAGTCAACAATTGGTAAGAAGATAAAAAATCAAGCATAGAATGTAACAATAGAAAACCTGTGAAGAAAGGAATATTCAAAAAGTGGTAGAGAAAATCTTTATGGCAGTAGGGGTTGCCCTATTGGTAAGCCTTATAGTAGGACCTTTTTTAATCCCAGTCCTACGGGTTCTAAAATTTGGTCAAAGTATCCGAGATGATGGCCCCCAAAGGCATCTATCCAAGGCAGGGACACCTACCATGGGGGGATTGATCTTTCTTTGTGGGATTGTTGTTGCCGTCCTCTTGATAGCCGAACGTCCTTACTCGCCGGGTCTCCTAACATTACTCGGAATAACTTTGGGATTTGGACTTATAGGTTTCTTAGATGATTTTCTTAAGGTTTTACGAAAACGTAATCTGGGATTAAGAGCTAAGCAAAAACTTGCTGGGGAGTTTCTTCTTGCTCTTGTTCTTGCCGGAGCTTCTGCTATGTTCCTGGGTAGAGGTACTATAGTAGGAATACCCTTTACTTCTCTGGAAATAAACCTTGGAATTCTATATTATCCTCTGGTGGCCTTGGTGGTAGTCAGTGCTACAAATGCCGTGAATCTGACAGATGGCCTTGATGGGTTAGCGGCAGGGTGCACTGCTTTCGTGGCAATCGGTTATATCTTAATTTCTATTCTGGCCGTAAAAAGTGGGTTTTTAGAAGGAGTGGCCGTTAATTCCAGTGATCTAGCTGTGTTCGCAGCTGCCGTAACCGGGGGGTGTCTTGGATTTCTACGTTTTAACCTTCATCCGGCGAGAGTTTTTATGGGTGATTGTGGTTCCTTAGCCTTAGGAGGAGCCTTAGCAGGACTAGCTATCTTAAGTAAAAGTGAACTTGTCCTGATTATCCTTGGTGGAGTGTATGTTTTGGAGGCCTTATCGGTTATTATTCAAGTGATTTCTTTCCAAACTAGGGGGAAGAGGATTTTTAGAATGAGTCCGCTGCATCATCATTTTGAGCTTGGGGGCTGGAGCGAGAAGAAGGTAGTTACGGTCTTTTGGATGGTTGCGGTGATCTTCGCTCTCTTAGGTGTGTTTTCTTATTCGCTCATGGTAATATGAAAAGACTAAGAGATTGTATTTTCACTAATGGGTCGGGAGACAGTCAGCATGCATTATTATGCAGGTGATTGTAAGCTATATGTTTTGGGTTACTGGGGGAAGTGTATTATGAATCTTTTAGGTAAAAGGGTCCTGGTGGTTGGTGGTGGAAAAAGTGGAATAGCTGCAGGAGGGAAGCTTCTGCGAATGGGTGCAGAGGTCTTTCTAACGGATAGGCAACCTAAGGAAAAACTGCAGGGTTTAAAGAAATTGGGGTTAGATGATGAGCATTTCGTTTTGGAACAGGAACCTGATTTGGATTTTATTAGACCGGATCTCCTTGTTCTGTCCCCAGGGGTATCACCACTACTTTCCTTTATCCAAGAAGGATTAAGAAGGGATATTCCGGTTTGGAGTGAAGTAGAACTTGCTCTTAGGGATTCGGATGCTCAGCTAGTGGGAATTACAGGGAGTAATGGGAAAACAACTACGACTACCCTTTTGGGAGAATTAGCGAAAGCAACGGGTAAAAAGACTATTGTAGCCGGTAACATAGGAGTGGCTCTCAGCGGTCTAGTAGATGATTTGGATGAGGACGGTATTGTGGTAGCAGAGCTGTCTAGCTTTCAGTTGGAACTCATAGATAAAATGAGAGTCAACATAGCACTTGTCCTGAACTTAACCCCAGATCATCTTGATCGTCATGGCACCATAGAAAATTATTTTCAAGCAAAAGCTCGAATTCTGGAAAATCAGACCGAAGAAGACTTGGCCATTTTAAATTGGGATGATTCCGTAGTAAGGGATTTTGCTCGGCGGACTAAGGCGAGGATTACGTATTTTAGCTTTCGCGAGCAATTAGAAAATGGAATCTGTCTAGAGGGTGAGGATATTGTCTTAAAAAACAATTCACGTGCTACTAGAATTATCGGTTCCAAGGAGTTATTGTTACGGGGAGGTCACAATATAGAAAACGTTATGGCTGCCGCAGCTGCTGCTCTAGGATTAGGATTAGGTATTGACGGGATAGCTAAGGTGCTTAGGAGGTTTCACCCTGTTAAACATAGACAAGAAATCGTAGGTAAATTTAATAATATTTT
>CALBJS010000249.1 GCA_937892995.1 uncultured Peptococcaceae bacterium
GTATTTAGTTCCCCAGTGCGGTGATGTTGAACAGAATTCACAATTATATGGGCATCCCCGGGTGGTTTGAATGTATTGGCTTACTGAGTACCGCTCCTTGTGTTTTAACAAGTCTAAACGAGGATAAGGCAGCCCTTTCATGTCATGAAACTCTTCCGCTTTATATATTCCGTGTAACTTATTTTGTTGGAAATCATCTAAAACCTTACCCCAAATGTTTTCAGATTCACCTACTACCACAGCATTACAATGCTGTAGAGCTTCAAATGGCATAGCAGATGGATGAAATCCCCCCATTATTACGGGAACGCCCTTTCGTTGATAAATGTCAGCAATTTCGTAGGCTCTTTCAATTCCTGAGGTAAATGAAGATATCCCAACTAAGTCTACCTGCACCGAAAAATCAATTTCTTCAACCAATTCGTCAACAATTGTGATCTCCCAGTCGGCTGGAGTTAGCGAGGCAATAACAGTTAGTCCAAACGGAGCCATCCTAACCCGGGCACTATTTTTGGTAGAAATCCTTTTAGCACATGGCATTATCAACATAAGGTGCATCGGTATTTCCCTCCTTTCCTCCTAATTTTGGTTAGCAGACCAGATCATTTTAAGCTCTTTACTAAAATTTGACCCCAACCCACGGTTCTATTTGGAAATCCTCCATGTTTTTGTTGATGGATCAACCATCACATAGCCAAGCTCCTGTAAGACAAAGGCCACATAGATATCTAGGTTACTTATAGTTTTGGGCCAGTTCAATCGGATTGCTTCCTGGATAATCTGATCAGAGCTCTGGTAAACAGCCTGCATAAGCTTCCTCCACTCCCAACTAGTCTGCTCCAGTATAATATTACAAATGCTTTGATAGCAGTGTTGCAACTTTTCCTTTTGTTCGGTTAGATGCTCAACAATTTTCTGATTTCCGCTTATCGGTAGATAATGAGATGGTAAAAGCAAATCAATATTTTCCGTTATAACCAACTGGATGACTTGGTCGATAGTTGCATGAATGAGGGGCTGAGGGCAGTCTATAATACTAACCGGATTCAAAAATACGTCTATCTCCCCTGTAAATAGGGTTTTTCTATCTGGAATATAGAAAGCCAAGTGGTCATATGAATGACCGGGAGTCTCTAACGCTATGAGCCCGTCAGTAATCTTCCAACCGGACATATTTATATCTTCAAATACTACCTGGTCGTCTTTATCTAAGTAGTAAAAATGCTTTTTACCACTGCGAAAGCGTTCGACAAACTTCATATTATATGCTTGAAAAACAAGGATTGCTAATATGGGTGTCTTACGAATAAAAAAAGCAGCTAGACCTAGCATTCTTCTACTGAGGCGGAAGGTACGACGGATTACATCAACTACGTCTACTGTTTTAAAGAATTTGGCTAAATAAGTGTACATTAGGACATGATATCCGGGCATAAAGATTTCTCTAGCAGCATGATGAACATATATCCTGGTATTTCGATTAGCAAGCAAAACGTTGTTGGCCCAGTGATCAGGGTGATAATGTGAACTAAGAATGTGGAACGGCTTTGCGGTCGAATGCAAGTGCGATTTGATATTTAAAGCTCGTTTTTTGCTGGTGCTGCTATCAATCAAATAAGCGGTTTCCCCAATTGAAAAATAGTAAGAATGAGGGATAGAAAATTTAAGTTTTTTTTCATCAAGTTCTCGCAACATTTCTTGAATAGATAAAACTTCTTCTGGCTTGATTTTATCTCTGATCTGTTGGTATGCTTCTTGAAATTGATTTAAATGATTAATTACCATCACCGGCGTCTTTTCTTCATTCAAAAAAATTGTAAACTGCTTGCGACAATCAATAATATCCAAACGTATCCTGATAAATCGTTTACCAAACTGATTTTTCTTAACTAGTGTAATATTTTGAGAAAAAACGATTATGCCTCTTTCCTGCAGAACATCGTATAGATTCTGATTTGTATCTATAGCCTTTACGGGCGTTGTTTTGAGCATCTCCATACTAGACTCCTTTATAAAATACAAATAATATATTTTAGGCCATTAAATCTAGATCTACAGCCATTTATTTAGACCGTCGCATAAGTATATCAA
>CALBJS010000250.1 GCA_937892995.1 uncultured Peptococcaceae bacterium
ATTTGAAAATTATACTATCATGGAATTCACCTTAATAACAGGTAGAACTCACCAAATAAGAGTACACTGCCAGGGAGCAGACCATCCCCTTCTGGGAGATGATTTGTACGGGGGGAAGACAACCTATATTCCAAGACAGGCCTTACATTGTTATTCGTATACCTTCTTTCATCCCCTAAATGGTCAAGAGTTAAGGATAAAAGCCCCCCTACCCAAGGATATCGGTGCATTGATGACTAATTACGGTTCGTGACAAAGTCTTTGCCCTCGAAAAATAATCATTAATAAAAAACAAGTTTCGATTAAGAAGTCTAAAGAATCTAGCTTTTTTCGTTTGCCGCAATTTCTCTTAAGCCTGTCTCTAAAATCTCCATCTCTTTTATTTCATTTTCACCCACCACACCTAGTTCCCCGAACTTCCTAGCCGTAACAAGAACCCGATTCTCATAAGAACCGACCGTTCTGTTATAAGCTTGGACAGAATGTTGTAAACCTTTGCGAATATCAAGCAAATGATCGGTCAAGACACTGATTCTATCATAGAGCACTTTGCCAAGTTCACTTATCTCTCTGGCATTTTCATTAATCTGTTCTTGCTTCCATCCGAAAGCTACCGCCTTAAGCAAGGCAATAAGGGTAGTCGGGGTAGCAAGAATGACCCTTTTCTCTGCTCCAAATTCTATGAGTTCAGGATCGAATTGCAAAGCTGCGCTAAAAAATGTTTCCCCGGGTAAAAACATAACAACGAATTCCGGGGTAAAATCGAATTGTGTCCAGTATGACTTACTAGCAAGTTTCGTTATATGATTTTTGACCTGTTTCGCATGGCCAAGCATCTTTTGATTCCTAATCTCCTCATCTGTAGTCTCTACTGCCTTTAAATAATCAGCTAAGGGAGCTTTGGAATCAATAACAATCGTCTTCTTTCCCGGTAACCTTATAACCATATCTGGTCTTTGTTTACCGTATTCGTTAGTTACCTCTTCCTGTTGAACAAAATCACAGTGTTCCACCATTCCTGCAATTTCGACAACTCTTTTTAGTTGAATTTCTCCCCATCTGCCTCTTACGGTAGGAGCCTTAAGAGCTGAGACCAACTTATTTGTTTCCCGTTGCAATTTTTCTTGACCAATAGCCATGAATTCTACCTGTTTTATTATTCCTTCATAAGCCCCGGCTCTCTTCTGTTCTAGTTCATTGATCTTTCCATCCACTTTCTCTAAAGATTCTTTTAGAGGCTTTACTAGTTCGTCGATAGATGTCTGCCTTTTTTCCAAATCACTTACCGCCTGTACCTGGAATCTTTCCAGAGTAGCCTTAGCTAATTCCAAGAATGACTGATTATTATTTTTGAGGGCCTCGGAAGAGAGAGTCTTAAAACCATAAGATAGCTCTTCTTTTGCCCTATTGAGTAAAGCCAGTTTTCCTTCATGAACAGCCTGTTCCATCTCCAGTCTTGTTCGTAGTTCAGAAATCTCTGCGATAGTTTTCATCCTTTTTTCGATTTCTAGGTTATATTCTATCTTTAGACGAGAATTTTCTTGGTGGAAAAAGCTGACCTTTTCCGCAAGTCCCCGATTCTTTGTGTTACAAATTAAATAGCCTGCTAAGAACCCCACCAGTATTCCGATCAAGGCCGCAATCCAAAATAAAGCGGAATCCATCTTCTCTTTCCCCCAAACTTTTATTTATAACCTTTTTATCCGATAATTAACTACCACTAAGGAATTCTACAAGATTATAAGAGTATTGTTTATTTCTGCGTTATAATACAGCTATTATTATATAACCACCGAGAGGAGGCTTCAAAAAATGAAAAATGAAATCCACATTATCTATGGAACGAATCCCATCCAGATGGTCCAAGAACTATTAGAAAAGGCAAAGATAGCCAAAGATCTTGATCAAGGTATGAGTATTGCCCTTAAACCAAACTTAGTGGTTGCCAAACCCTCGTACGAAGGTGCAACAACGTCTCCTTTTATAGTTGAAGGAATCATTCAATATCTCTTAGCACACAATTATAAGAATATCTCTATAATCGAAGGTTCCTGGGTGGGCGACCGTACCCCCCGTGCTTTTAAGATATGTGGTTATGAAGCGGCTTCACGTAGGTATAACATCCCTTTAGTAGATTTACAAAAAGACTCTTCCCAAGAAGTAATGGTTAAAGAATTATCTCTGAAAATATGTCAGAAAGCACTCGAAACAAATTATCTTATCAATATTCCAGTTCTTAAAGCCCATTGCCAGACCCTATTCACTTGTGCTCTGAAAAACCTAAAAGGTTGTATTCCAAATAGCGAGAAGAGAAGGTATCATTCCTTAGGCCTACATAAGCCTATTGCTTATTTAGCAAAAGCTCTCCAAGTAGACTTAAACATTGTTGACGCCTTAAATGGAGACCTTTCTTTTGAAGAAGGGGGAAATCCCATAAGAATGGATCGAATAATATTAGGTAAGGACCCTGTACTAGTTGATACCTATTGCTCTTCCCTAATAGGTTATCGCAAGGAAGAAATAGCTTATATCAAGATGGCTGAACAATTAGGAGTAGGTTTAGCTGACCTTACTCAAACCAAGTTTTTCGAGTATTCTACTGAATTAAAAAACAAAGTTAGTTTTCAGCCTTCCAAGAAAGCTGAAAGACTGGCTCAGAAAGTTGAAGCTCTAGATGCCTGTTCAGCATGTTTCGGTGGGCTTATCCATGGTTTAAACAGACTTGAAGATAGTGGGAAATTAAACAAGCTCAAAGGGGAAATCCTGATTGGTCAAGGTTATAAACATCAGGCAAGACCTGGTCTGGGCATCGGTAACTGTACTTCCGGATGTCCAAAATATTTAAAAGGTTGTCCACCAAGTGCTTTAGAAATTGTCGAGTTCCTAAAAAACAATTTAAAATAAACTTTCTCCCAACAAATAATCAATGAATTGCCTGGCCGTTCTTCCTGAACGACCATTATGCATAATAACCCATTTTAAAGCCCTTTGCCTTAATTCATCTTTATCCATAGTTAATCCACTTTGGGTAGCTATGCCCTCCACCATCTTAAGATATGTTTCCTGGTCAGGTGAGAGGAAGGTTACAGTTATTCCAAATCTATCCGCTAAAGATAATTTTTCTTCTACGCTATCGTGGGCATGAACATCATCCCCAAGTCTATCTGCAAAAGACTCCCTAACCAAGTGTTTACGGTTAGAGGTAGCATATACTAAGACATTTGCCGGACGGGATTCTACCCCACCTTCCAGTAATGATTTTAAGTTTTTATAATCCTCTTCTACATCATTAAAAGATAGATCATCAATAAATACTATGAATTTAAGAGGAATCTCGGAAAGTTCTTCGACCAATTTCGGAAAAATACTAATTTGATTCTTCTTTAGTTGAACAAGTCTTAACCCCCTTGACACATACTCGTTAAGGAGGGCTTTTACTAGAGACGATTTACCCGTCCCTCTATTGCCGTACAGAATAATATTATTTGCCGGATAGCCTTGTAAAAAACTCTCTGTATTGCGAAGCACTACTGCTTGCTCTCGCTCTTGACATATTAAATTATTAATCCTAATAGGATCCGAGTTTCCTATGCCTTCCAGCCCTTCTCCCCTTTCGCTGACTTTGAAAGCTGCGTATTGGGCAAATATTCCACAGCCTGTTTTTTGATAATAATCAGATAATAACGAAACATTATTTTCCCATCTATCTTCAGAAATAAACTTTGTGCCGAAACTATCTTTCATTAATTCTAACCATTCAATTGCTGACTTAATTGATGATTCTAAACATTTGCTAACGTTTGGAGGAAAGTTTTCCTCCCAAAGCGGCCATCTTCCTGGCCAAAGTCCATCAAGGAATATTTCCCTTTCATCCTTAGCCATTTCTCTTTCAAAACGCTGAGTTGCAAGAACCACAATATCTTGAGAAGTCACTTGGGCCAAGTCCTGAATAATGCCCAAATCTCTGGAAACGTTCTCGAGGATAACTGGATTGATCCCAACAATTCCCTTAGCCACAGCTTGCCTCGTAAACTCATTTTGGGAATAGAATAAGAGGTTCACAAGGTATTGTATCCAGTTAACTTCTAAAATAGATTTATAAAAACTCTGATATTGTTTATAGATTCCCTCGCAATCTAGTTTAGGAGCTGTAAGAGTATCCAGGAGCATTCTATAGGCATTGATCTTTTCATCCTGAAGTATATCATCAAAAATAATCAAACCACTTAAAGATATTTTTAATTTTTTTAGGCTAGTAATTGTCTGCATCTTTATTTCCCCGTTTTTTATTCCTTAGTAGAGTTTTAAACATTTTGAAATATTTTATTTCTATATCCTATGAACCGCTCTGGCTAATCTTCTAACCCCTTCTTCTATGATCTCAGGAGATGAACAAGAAAAATTGATTCTCATCTCATTTGATATTCTCCTATCGGGGTAAAAGAAAGTCCCGGGAACAAAAATAACCTTTTCCTCTTGAGAATACTTTAGAAATTGGCAGCTATCCCCCATTTTTTGGATTTTAGCCCAAATAAATAAGCCCCCCTTTGGGGTATCAACCTGCACTTCCTCATCAACGTATTTTTTAAGTGCTTGAATCATGATATCTTTTCTTTCACTATACACCCTTCTTAACTCAAGAATATGTTCCTTAAATTTCTTGCCGACGATATATTTATAAACCGCATGTTGTGTAAGATTATTGGAAAAAAGGTCTACACCCTCTTTAGCTCTCTCTATATATCTTACAATTTCCTCCTCTGCTATTAAGAAACCAACCCGCAAACCCGGTGAAAGCACTTTTGAAAAAGAGCCTAAATAAATCACCTTATCGTACATATCCATAATATTTGGTAAGGCTTCGCCTTCGTAGCGTAGTTCACCATAGGGGTTATCTTCAAGAATCAGGAGATCGAATTTCCTTGCTATTTCTACAAGCTCTCTCCTTCGCTCCAAGCTCATTATCTTACCAGTTGGATTTTGGTAGTTAGGTATTACATAAAGAAACTTGGGGTTACACTTCCTTAAGATTTTCTCTAATTCATGCGGAATAATCCCATTCTTATCACAGGGGATTGCCACGACGCGGGGACGATATCCCTGAAATGCCTGTAAAGCCCCTAAGTAGGTGGGAGATTCGACTAACACAATGTCCCCCGGATCAATAAAAGTTTGAGCAACAAGACTTAATCCCTGCTGACTACCCGTAGTAATGATGATCTCGTCTAATTTTCTAGCTTTACCAGAAGAAAAAAACTGTTTACTAACCCATTCTCTAAGGGGGGAATATCCTAGAGCCTCTGCATATTGCAAAGCAATCGATCCATCCTCCTCAAAAACCCGGTCAAAACATTCCTTAAGGTCTTTTGCAGGAAAAAGTTCCTGGGCAGGCAATCCCCCCGCAAAAGAAATAGTATCTTTATGATTAGCAGTTTTTAGTATTTCTCCGAGAAAACTTTCATCAAGTCCATTAGTCCAACTTGCGTATTTCATTTAATTCTCCACCTCGATAAAATACTTTTCTGGGGCAGCGGCTAAGGGCCCAAAACTATTTGCCGGCCAGTATCTTATCCACACCCTACCCAGGATTTTGTCAGAAGGTAAAAACCCCCAAACATGACTATCCTTACTGGCACTTCGATTATCTCCAAGCATAAAATAAGAGTCGGGAGGAACAGTTATAGGTCCGTAATCATAATCTGGCGGTGACTCAACATAAGGCTCATTTAACGCCTTATCACCAATAAACACCTTGCCATTTTTTATCTCTACCTTCTCACCTGGAAGGCCTATCAACCTTTTGACGAGGTCCTTATCTTCCATGGCTGTCTCCGGTGCTTGGAAGACTATAATATCGCCTCTTTTAAAAGAATCCCCTTTATAAAAAACTCGATCTACTATGAGTCTGTCCTGAAGCTGGATAGTAGGTAACATCGAACCGGACGGCACGATCCGAGTATCTATCACATAATTTCTAATAACTAGGGAAAGAAGAAAAGCAACTGCAATAATAATAATCCATTCAGACAATGACTTCATAATCCCTTTCAACTCAATCACCTTCCACGTTTTCAACATCTTTTACATCCTTGAAATCTTTAGATCATCCAGTTTTTACTAAAATGGATTCAAAAAGGCCAAACTTCTTTAATTTTCTCTAAAAAATTATAAATTCCTGCTAAAATATCTTTTCTATATAATAGCAAGAAAAAACATGTTTTCCTAATACCCTAGCAAACATCTCAAAAAATGTCTAGCTCTCATGCCCTACAGGCCATTAACTAACCGACATTTCCGCTTCGGTAAGAATTAACAATAAAATTGGAAATAATATTGGTTTTAAAAATACATGAACTAATTATACCTCAATAGTAGGATAATGTATTCTTTTTTCTAACTAAAGAAGTCTTTGGAAGAAAAGAAGCGTTGAATTCTAAATCGAGTAGGAGGTAATCAATTATTTTAATTCCCGTCCTCTCACACCACCAGGC